>RZYB01000370.1 GCA_009930495.1 Deltaproteobacteria bacterium | reverse complement strand
GCCATCGTTTCCCGTGGTCGTCTGCGCGAACACGAACATGCTGATGCTCAAGTTCATGGCCATGCTGCACGCGCAGGGCCATTTGTTTGCAGGGTATGACATCCGCGTGCTGGAGTCGCATCAGGCGAGCAAGAAATCCGCGCCGGGCACGGCGATCAGTCTGGCCCGCGCGCTGAACGTGCCCACGGAAGAAATCGTGTCCGTGCGCGACCCGCTGGCGCAGGAACAGCTCGGCATTCCCGCGCGCCACCATGCCCGGCACGCCTACCACCGCATCACCATCACGGACGGCACGGTCGAGCTTGCCTTGGAAACCAAGGTTCTGGGACAGGCGCCGTATGCGGCTGGTCTGGCCGCAATCGTGGACGCCGTCCGCGCCAGAAATCTTGAACCGCGCACCTACGACGTGCTGGAGCTGATCCACAACGGCTGGCTGTGAGCCCCGCCTCACGGACCGTTTCTTGAAAAACAGGCTGGACGCGGCCGGGGGTTGACGAAACGGCTCACCACGGCATGATCCTGTCGTGGTCAAGGAGCCACTCCACGATGAAAATAACCCTTTTTGGTGCCGAATCCCTGGGCGTGCGCGGACTCTCCTGCCTGGTGGAGACCAGGGATCGCCGTATTTTTATCGATCCCGGCATTGCCCTGGGTTTTGTGCGCCATGGTCTGCCGCCCCACCCGTTTCAGGTGCTCATGGGCGCCATGATCCGGGCAAAAATGTTGGCCGCGCTGAAAACAGCCACGGATGTGGTCATGAGCCATTTTCATGGCGATCACGTGCCCCTGCTGGAAGCCAACCCGTATCAGATGCGCCTCGACCTGGCCGTGGACGCCATGCGCCGGGCCCGGATTTTTTGCCCCGGAACGACCGAGGTGTCCGGCGCCATGCCCCGGCGACGCGCCGATCTGGAACAGGCCCTTGGCCAAAGTATCGCCGATGCCGGAAACAAAACCGATGGCGACATGACCTTTTCCGCGCCCGTGCCCCACGGTCTGGCCGGCGGCAATCAGGGCTCGGTGATGATGACGCGGATCGCCGACCAGGGCACGACCTTTGTCCACGCCTCGGACATCCAGCTACTCGATAGCGCGACCGTGGACGCCCTGCTTGATTGGCGGCCGGACATGGTGTTGGTTTCCGGGCCACCCCTGTATCTCAAACGCCTCGCGCCGGCATTGCTGCGACAGGCGCGCGACAACGCCGTGCGCCTGGCCCGACGGACTCCCGTGCTCATTCTGGATCACCATCTGCTGCGGTGTCCGGAAGGCCTGAACTGGCTGCGCTCGCTCCGGAAGATGACGGAACACCGCGTGCTGTGCGCGGCCGAATTCATGGGGCGCGCCCCGTGCCTGCTGGAAGCGTGGCGCGCCGAACTGTACCGCGATTTGCCCGTTCCCACGGGCTGGCACGAGGCATACGCCCGGGGCGTCGCCGACACTTCGGGGTTCCGACACTGGCGGGAATGGAGCGTGTAGGCGCGACCCGTCCAAGACTCAAGGACGACGATCCGGCCTTGCGCCACATTGACCTCGTCGTCCGAAAAGGCAATTTCACGAG
>RZYB01000369.1 GCA_009930495.1 Deltaproteobacteria bacterium | reverse complement strand
GGCCGCATGTTCCCGAGCTTGTGCATGCGTGCTTCCACGGCCCGCTCAAAGGCCCGAAGCAGGTCTTCCTCCGTGGGCATGGCCGGGCCACGGTACAGCACCTCGGGCTCCTCGTCGTTCCAGGCGTAGCCTATGGCCAGGATTTCACCCGCCATGGAATCCAGGGCTTGCTTGCGGTATTCGGTCTCCTGGTTTTCCTCCGCCCATGCCCGGATGGACTCGGGCTTTTTGAGCGTCTTGGGGGCGTGGAGTTCCAGCTCCTCGACGCCGGGCATGACAGGGCCGGGGATGGTTTCAATATCAACGAACAGTCTGACCATGGGGGGCCTCCTTGAGGGTGGCGGCGATGGTATTCAGTTCCAAGGCCAGGGAAGCCGCTTTCTCCCTGGCCAGGGCGTCCATGTCCGGGAGCGGATCACCGGGGGCAATCCACACTCCGCTCGTCAGGTCATAGTCGTAGGCCCACATGCGTATCCGTGGCACCCCGTCGCCCATGGAAAGGGTGTCGATCTCGATTTGCACGCGGCGCCTTCCGTCCATGGCCCAGCTCGTGGCACGGGTGATGACGTCATTGACCATGGCCCGCCCCTTCGCCCTTGTTCAAGGCGTCTATGATCCGGCTGGCCTCCTGCATGGTCAGGTTGTCCAGACGATCCACGGCCCGGCCAAGGATGGAGCTGGCGGCCTGAATGGCGTCCAGCCCCTTGCCCTTGCTGATGGCGAAGATGGCCTTGCGCTGGTTCTCCGACGCTCCCCCGCCGTTCTGCCTGGCTGGTGCCGGGTTGCCGGGTGTTGATGTATTGGCCGGTTGGGTGGCGTGTTTGGCCGGTTCGCGGGGTTTTGCAGCTTGAGGTTTTTGGCCGGGGCCACGTCCATGGGCGGCCTCGCCGTCGTCGTCCTCGTCGGCCACGATGCCCACCAGGGAGCACAGGCCATAGCGCCGGGCATAGGTCAGGGCGCTCCCGATGCCCTGGGGATCGGCCTTGACCGGCTTCACGGCCAGCTCGCCCCGTATCCACTCACCGCTTGCATGGGCCAGGGTGGACACCACGCGCACGGTTCCGTCCGTGGTGGGCGTGGTGGTCTGGATGATGGCCAGTCCATTCTTGGCCAGGGGTTCCCGGCACACTTCCCAGCAGGCGGCCAAGTCCGCATAGCGGGAGTTAAAAAACGGGTTGTCGGAATCCTTTTTGGCGGTGGTCATCATGCCTTGGGCCTTGGCCAGGGCCTCGGCCAGCTTGCCAATGGTGGGGCTCTGGGTGGCGAGACAAGGGGCGGTGCCGCCCCCTGCCTCCATGTGGAGGGTGTCCGTCATAGGGTGGCCTCCGGGGTGCATACCAGCCCCAGCAGCGCCCCGCGCACGGCGGCCTCGACCGCGTTCGGGTCCAGGCGGATGATTCTTTTGCCTGGCGCCGACTGGGATGCCGTGGGAGGCTCGGTGCTGGTCTTGGGGGTGGCAGGCGTCGGGGGCATGGGCATCCCGTCCAGGGTCGCGGTGATCTCCCCAATCAAATCCAAAACATCGAACTGGGCCTCTGTCAGGAGCTCGTGGACGAGGCCGTCCTCGCG
>RZYB01000368.1 GCA_009930495.1 Deltaproteobacteria bacterium | reverse complement strand
CGCGGCAGCGACACCCCGGCTAGGTTCATTGTCCTTGATTCCGCGCCAGACGCGGCCGAAAAGCCCCTGGTTTTTGTCGGCAAGGGCGTCACCTTCGACACCGGCGGCATTTCCCTCAAGCCCGCCGCCAAGATGCACGAAATGAAGGGCGACATGGCTGGTGCCGCCGCCATTCTCGGTCTGTTCAAAGCCCTTGGCCTGACCGGGAGCGCGCGGCGGGTGGTGGGGCTTTTGCCCTGCACCGAGAACGTGCCCGGCAGCCGGGCCACCAAGCCCGGCGACGTGGTCACGGCCATGAATGGCACGACCGTGGAAATTTTGAACACCGACGCCGAGGGCCGGCTCATTCTGGCCGACGCCCTGGCCTACAGCGCCCGGTTCGAGCCGGAAATCCTGGTGGATCTGGCCACGCTGACCGGTGCCTGCCTCGTTGCCCTGGGAACCAAGGTCGCGGCGGTTTTCGCCACCACGGCCGATCTGGATCAGCGCATCCGCGAAAACGGCAGTCTGGTCGGTGAGCGCTATTGGCCCATGCCCCTGTGGGCCGAGTATGCCGCGCCGCTCAAGAGCGAGGTGGCCGATCTCAAAAATATCGCAGTGCGCGAGGGCGGAGCCATTTTCGCGGCCCTGTTCCTGAAAAATTTTGTGCCCCAGGGTGTGGACTGGGCCCATCTGGACATCGCCGGCCCGGCCTGGACCGACGAGAACGCGTCCATATTCCGGCCCGGCGGCACGGGATTCGGTGTGCGCACCCTGTGGGAGCTGGTCCGGACATACACCGAATAGGACGCGGAGCACGGGCTGACATGCGCCTTTTTATCGATGTTCCGGTTTCCGGGGATTATGTCCGGATCATGCGCCGGATTCAGGACACGTGGCGGCCGCGCCTGGCTTCCCGCGTGTCCTGGACGCGGCCGGAACTGGCCCATGTGACCCTCAGGTTTTTGGGCGAGGTGGACAAGGATCGGGTGCCGGCCATTGGTGACGCCATGCGGGCGGCGGTGGGCAAGGGGTTTGTTGCCCAGGGCGGCAGTGGCGGCGTGTTCCCACGATCCGGCGCGCCGCGCGTGGTTTGGATCGATTTGGCGCAAGGGAGTTCCCAGTGCCGGGAGATTTGTACAAGGCTGGACCCGGCCCTGGTTCGGTTTGGATTTGCTCCTGAATCCAGGCCGTTTGTGGCGCATGTGACCATGGCCAGGGTCAAGGTCGCGGCAGGGCGGGACGACTGGCCGGGTTTGCTACGGGACCTGGGCGGGGTGTGGCCGCAATGGACCGTGGACCGCATCGTGCTGTGGCAAAGCGTTCTTGCCGCGTCCGGTCCGCGCTACACGATTGTCGACGAGGTCATGCTTGGAGACGGGGACCATGGGCGCAAGATTGGGATTGACAGTGAAATAGCCTTTCCATAAGGAGGCTTTTCCTTGCTGGGCGATCGTTCAACGGCAGGACAGCGGACTCTGACTCCGTCAATCTTAGTTCGAATCTAAGTCGCCCAGCCACATGCGTCCCCATCGTCTAGCTAGGTCCAGGACACCGGCCTTTCACGCCGATAACAGGGGTTCAAATCCCCTTGGGGACGCCA
>RZYB01000367.1 GCA_009930495.1 Deltaproteobacteria bacterium | reverse complement strand
AAGTCGGCCTTGCGCAGCAGCTCGTGCGGGTCTTCGTAGTAGGTGATCGATTTCTGGATGTCGCCTTCCAGGCCGTGCACCGCCAGGTTCATCTTGGCCAAGCGGATGGTGGTGGCGTTCTTTTCCAGGCCGTAGAAGGTGAGCTTCTCGGTGGGGTTTTCGTGCCGCCGCTCCACCACCCGGGCGCTCTGCACGAACATGCCGCCCGAGCCGCAGGCCGGATCGAGCACCGTGCCGTCGGCCGGTTCGATGACGTTGGCGATGAGCGAGACCAGCGAGACCGGGGTGAAGAACTCGCCGCCGTCGTGGGCTTTCTGATCGGCGAACTGGGTCAGGAAGTATTCGTAGATGCGGCCGAATACGTCGCCGGAAACCTGCTTGAGCTCCTCGGGATTGAGGGTGCGCAGCAGCTGGCCGAGCACGGCGTTGTCGAGCTCCTGATACTCGCTCTTGGGCAGCACGCCGCGCAGGTTCTCGTAGTCGGCCTCGATGGACTCCATGGCGTCGATGATCGCCTTGGCCCGGTCGGCGCTGTCGGGCATGGCCACCAGCGTGTCGAACTGGGCCTTGGGCTGCAGGAAGATGGCGCTCTTCTGCGAGAAATCCTCCTTGGTCAACGGCCGGGTCTTGCCGCCGCGAGTGGGCAGGCCAGCTTCGACGGCGTCCTTGACGCTCAGAAAACGGCTGTAGGCATGGCGCAAGAAGACCAGGCCCATGACCGGCAGGAAATATTCATTACTGGCGTAGTTGGAATTGGCCCGCAGGGTATCCGCCGCGCTCCAGAGCCGCTTTTCAATGGCTTCGATATGTTCAAGCTGGGCCATACTTACGCTTCCCTCCCAAAATAAACTTTGTGCAGGGCCTCGCCCTTGTCCCCCAGGCTGCGCAGCAGACTCTCGATCTTCTCCAGAGCCAGCGGCGACGGCTTGGCGCGGTCGTTCTCCCAGCGGTTGATCGTGGGGAAGGTCACGCCGAGCCTGGCCGCGAATTTTTCCTGAGTCAGGCCGGTAAGTTCCCGAAGCTCACGGACCAGCCTTGCCATGCTGTGTTGCTCGTCCAATGGATTTCTCCTTGCTGAATCTATCTGATGTACTGGCGGTACCATTCATAACGCCCGATTTATCACTTGATATATCATCCAATGGGGCCGCAAATGTCAAACGCGACCTTGAAATCCTTGCGGAAATCCCCCTGCGATACGGCAATTTGAAATTCCCGCCGACACATCCCAACGTCACCCGGCAAGTAGCCCTCAGAAGGCTGGCACGAAAAAAAGTCACCCGATGCCCGACGCTTTGATTCGCACCATCCTGGCGTTCACCCTGCGTGCGTCCTGGCGGACGTCCAAATCCGCTGTCCTGCGGATTTGTCTCCGTCTCTCCGGTAAGTAAGGACAGAACCCACAACAAGGAGCGACCGACCATGGACATCAACGATCTGTTTGACGAAAATCATGAAGAGTATCAACCAGTTTGCTTTTGATACCGCCGAACAGCGGTTGCAGGAAAAAATGCAGGAGTCCGGACGAGGTCCGGAGAATGGGGGTAAGAATGCAGAGAATTTTGAGGCGAAAGAGAAGCGGGGT
>RZYB01000366.1 GCA_009930495.1 Deltaproteobacteria bacterium | reverse complement strand
GCCGGGTCATTCCCAACAGGAACATTTACTGTTTCTTCCGGATCCACAACAGCAACAGCATATACCCTTGGAATAGTAGATGATTGTGATGTGGAAAATGATGAAACCCTTGATATTGATATCTCTAACGCTCAAAATGCAACAATTGTATCCCCTTCAAGCCAGACCTACCAGATTATGGATGAGGACCTTTCTTTGGATCCGGGATATACTGTTATAGATCCTACTTGTTATGGCGGCAGCGACGGTAGTATTGATGTGACAATCTCCGGCAATGCCACACCATCATTCAGCTGGACAGGCCCCGATAGTTTTACCGCCTCAACGGAGGATATTTCCGGATTGGAAGCGGGAACATATATGCTTACAGTATCATGGGGGTCATCATGTACAATGGTTCAGACATTTAATATAACAGAACCATCAGAATTACAGGCAGTAATAAGTGGTGACGCGGAAATATGTACCGGTGAATCAACGGATATTTCAGTACTTTTATCCGGAGGCACAGAACCCTGGAGCGTTACATGGCCCGGTGGAAGTGATACGAATATTACCGATACAGATGGTACAGCAGACAATTCATTTCTATTTACGTTTAATACAGGAGCATTAACAGGAACTACCGTATATAATTCCGGTAATATCACAGTCACCGACGCTAGCAGTTGTGCAACATCAACAACAGGAAGTGCAACGGTTACGGTGAATAATAGTCCGGTTTTTTCAGAATGTCCTGGGGATATTACTGTTTCTGCAGATGCAGGACAGTGTAGTGCTGTTGTAACCTATACAGCAACAACAACAGGTTCACCAACACCAGCTATTAGTTATGTGTTTTCAGGAGCCACAACAGGTAGTGGTACGGGAACCGGAAGCGGATCAGCATTTAATGTAGGCACCACAAGTGTTACCATTACAGCAACAAATAGCTGTGGTACCGTTGAATGTAGTTTTGATGTTGTGGTGGAGGATAATGAGAGTCCTGAATTAACAGTGCCCACAGCAAATCTTGCCTTGGGTTGCAACCCTTTAACCTTGCCCACATTATCAAGTGTTATTAATGCCAGTTCTGCTACTGACAATTGTGGAACACCAACCATAACGGCTGAGGCTGGAACAATAACAGGTACCTGTGATAAGGAACAAGTTTTTAGTGTTACAGCTACTGACGATAGTGGAAATACAGATGTTAAGACAGTATCATATACCTGGATCGCCGATACCGAAAAACCAATTATTGCTACAACTGCAACTAACAATGAAAATTTTGGATGTAATCCAGTTATAAATGCACCAACTTTTACCGGAATGGATAACTGTGAGGGAATTATTACTCCTCTAGTTACAACAGATGGGCCGAGCAATACAGGTTGTTCTTATACACAGACGTGGGAAGCTAACTATACTGATGCATGTGGTAATATTGCTGACGAAGTTAGCATAACTTATTATTGGACAATAGATACAGAAGCCCCGACATTCACAGCCCCTGCAGATATTACAATCTATACGGATTCAGATTGTGAGTATGATATTACAGTAGGAAATGTAGGCGATGTAACGGATGAGGCTGACAACTGTTCC
>RZYB01000365.1 GCA_009930495.1 Deltaproteobacteria bacterium | reverse complement strand
GGCGGCCTGCACCGCGCCCTGGACCCGCTTGCGCTCAAGCGCCTTGATGGGCGTGGCGTCCAGAATCAGACTGAAGGCGATACCCACGCCCACGGCCGCTCCGCACACACCCATGAAGCCGCAGAATCCACCGGCCACGCCCTGGCCGCGCGTGATGGCGGCCTCGAAGCGGTCCGCGCCGATTTGGCCGCCGCTGTTGCGGTACGCGGTCAAAATGATGGCCGGGATCATGGAGTGATATTCCGGGCCGTGCATGGGCACGGATGGATGGGCACGGATGCGGGCAAAAAGGGCGACAAGGTCCGTTTCCCGGCTCTGGGCGCAGATCTGACGGATCACGGTCAAGGCGTCCTGGGCGTGGCAGGTATCGCAGACGAAATGGCCCTGGGCGCAGGCTGCCGCCGACTCCACGACCAATCCGCAATAGACGCAGGATTTCGGACTGGGCGTGGCCGCATACACCAGGGGCGCGCCGCAGACCATGCACCCGCTGGTCAGGCGGGTCGCGCCGGCTCCCGGCTTGGGCGTGGCCTGGCCCTTTTGGCCGTCTGTTTTGGCGTCATGCGCGGGCGTGAAGCAGGCGCAGGTATTCACCGCCTCGACATTGGTGGCGTTGCCGTCGGCGTCGAGCAGGAAAATCTGGTCCCCCAGGGCTTCGGCCGCGCGTCGATTCAGCTCCGTCACGTCGCCTCTGGCCAGCCATTGTCCGCCATCAAGGCGCAGCCCGGCCGCCGGACCCCGGTAGATGACGCGCGCGGTATCGCTTCGCGCGGGTTTGAAGGCCTCGTAGGTCAGGGAAAAGAAGTCGTGCCCGCGCACCCGGCGGTACGGGAAGCGCTTGATCAGGCGCGTGGCCGTGAATCCGGTCTCGGCCAGCAGGGCCATGAGGTGGGGGATGGTCAGTGCGCCGGCGATGCACTCGCCCTTGAGGATTTCGTCGTTGCGGATGGCCGGGTCCGGCTCGGTCTCGCAGACCACGTCGGAGATGACCAGCCGCCCGCCGGGCCGCAGCACGCGCAGAATTTCCGCGTAGGCCCGGCGTTTGTGGACCGAAAGATTCATGACGCAATTGGACAGGACGACGTCGGCGCTGGCGTCGTCCAGGGGCAGGGATTCCAGATAGCCCTGGCGAAAGTCCAGCGTGTCATGGCCCAGATTGCGGGCCACCTCCGGATGGGCGCGTTTGGCCAGGTCGAGCATGGGACCGAGCATGTCCACGCCCGTGACCCGGCCGCCGGGTCCGCTCAGGCGGCTGGCGATGAAGCATTCCACGCCGCTGCCGCAGCCCAGATCGACCACGTGTTCGCCGGGCCGCAGCCCCGCGTCCATGACCGGACTGCCGCAGCCGTAGCCCCGGAAGCGAAAGCGCTCCGGAATGTGGCTGATCAGGGCCGGGTCGTGGCAGACCGGATTCAGGATGTCTTCCTTGGTATCGCCCACGGCCTGGGTGTAGAAGCTCTTGATGGTGGTCAGGCTGTCGGTCTGGGCCGTGGCCAGGAGACAGTTGGAGTGGGTCAGGGCGACTTTGCCGTGGGCTCCGCAGCTTTCCAGGATTTCGCCCATTTGCAGGATCAGACCGGGGTCGTCGCG
>RZYB01000364.1 GCA_009930495.1 Deltaproteobacteria bacterium | reverse complement strand
CCGATAGATGCGCCCAGATTGGCGAAAATAACCACCAGCAGAATACGGCTGACCGGATTGGTCCAAAATCCTTTCACGGTCAGGATACTGGAAGGCAGATCTTCCAAATCCGAGACAGTGGGCTTCTTGACCCAGGCCTGAACCAGGCCGGCCACCCAGCCGGCGGCCAGGATGGGATGCAAAGTGGTGATGGGCGCGGCCAGAAAACTGGACAAAATGGTCAGCGGATGCCCCAAGGCCGCCGCCGAACCCAGCGCGGCCAACATGCCGGTAACCAGAACCCAGATGGATACGGCTTCCATGGATACGCTAGCGCCGCCGCGTAAAAAGCCGATTCCGAGCAGCGCGACGAAAAAACCCGGCAATCCCCATTTCCAGAACGCCCCCCACTTGGATGGCGGCGGCAACTGCTCCAGAGGGGACAGATCGATCTCCTGGTCGAAATACCGTTGCATGCCCGGCACATGACCGGCCCCGACAACGGCCACGATATTCTCACCCGGTGCAAGGCGGATCTTTTGAGCCAGATAGATGTCCCGCTCGTCAATAAGACGCTCCTTGATCCCTGGGAAGTTCTCCGAAAAAGCGCCCATGATGGACTCCAGCTGATCCTTGTTCTTCATGTCCTCGATCATGGACTTATCCACATCTTCGTCCACGAAGATGCCGGTCAGGAGCTGGGTCAAAAGACGGACCTTGTTCCAAAACCCCAAAAATCCCCACACTCGCTTCAAGGTGATCTGTACATCCCGGTCGGCCAAAACCAAAGTTGCCCCGGTTTCCTCGGCCAGACGCACGCCTTCCATCATTTCCGCGCCCGGCTGCACGCCCAATTTGTCGCCGATCTTGCGATAAAACGCCTGAAGCACGAGCTGAATGAGCAGGAAGGCTGCCTTGCCCTCCTTGATAACCTTAAAGATATCCATACGCCGCCAATCGTCTCGCCGCGTCATGGACTGATACCGGGCCTGGCATAACTCAACACAAATGGAATCGGGCTGGACAATTTCGACTGTCCGACGCACGTCATCCACGCTTTCCTTTGATACATGGGCCGTGCCGACCAGAAAGAAACGCTTGCCTCCTTCCTCGACCACGGTCACGCTTTCGGGCAGATGTTCACGATTCACAAAAAACCTCGCGGGCTCACACCCCGTCATACATGATAAAGATCGGTTTCGTTATCGGGAGGGCTTGCGGAAAGCAAGCCTTCCCCCGCCGTGAAACAATGGTGCCATTTTCCCTCTTGTCAAATCATCACCGCTGACGCATTGCGGCCTCGACGGAAGCACCCGGAGACAAAGCATGACCGACCGCGAATTCGACCAGCGCATGGAGCGCGCGCCCTATGCCACCATCTGGAACCTGACATGGCCCCAGGTGGTAATGATGATTTTTCATTTTCTGATCGGCTTCGTGGATGTCTGGGTGGCCGGCCGCATCGGTCGCGAGGTTCAAGCCTGCATGGGCGTGATGAGCCAGGCCATGTTTTTTTTCCTGGTGGTGGCCGTGGCCCTGGCCAACGGCAGCGTGGCGGCCATCAGCCAAAGCTCCGGAGCAGGTCTGCCGCGCCGCATCAAACGCTTCGTGGG
>RZYB01000363.1 GCA_009930495.1 Deltaproteobacteria bacterium | reverse complement strand
TGGGGAAAAATTAAGACTGAATAATGGGTAAGTTTTCAAAACAAAAAAATCAAGGCCTTTCCCGTGCATTTCACGCTGCCCCACCAAACCGCAACGCGAATTTTCATAAATAATTTCGGATTTTTGGATGTAAAAAAAGGCCCTTTTTGGCGCGGCGCATGCGATTCTACCGCCGAAAAATGGCCGTTTTTTGAAAAGAAAAACAATTATTTCAGAATGTTCTTGGTCTCAGAGACCCAGTCGAAATGTTCTTGGTCTCAGAGACCTAGCCGAACCAGCCGCACACCCGGCCAGGATCATGAAATGGCCGCCGCCCGCTTCAAAATTGAGAGATATTCCCGCGCCAGGGTCTCGCGGTCAAACCGTTGCGCCACGAACTCCGCCCCGCTCTCCCCGAGCTTCCGGCACAGTTCCGGAGTCCGCGCCAGCCTGAGCACCGTCTCGGCCAACTCCTGGTCGTTCTCGGGTTCGATGCATATCCCGCACCCGGCTTCTTCAATCAGTTCGCGACTCTCCCCTTCCACACCGAGAACAATCGGGCGCTTCATGGCCATGGCTTCGAAAATCTTGGACGGCAGAACCGTCTTGAAAAGATCCGACTTGATGAGCAGCACCAGGCAGGCGTCGCTTGCGGCCAGAAAATCAGGCATGCGCTCCTTGGGTTGTTGGCCAAGCATGATGACATTGGTCAGGCCCATGTCCTCCTTTGCCTTGAGAAGCTTATCCCGCTCGGCCCCGTCACCCACCAGCAGAAAGCGGATGTCCGGCTCGTTCTCCAGACGCCTGGCGGCCTTCAAAATCGTGTTCAGGCCGTGGGCCATGCCATGGGTGCCGATGTATGAGGCCAGGAACACGCTCTCCCCCAGGCCCAACTCGCGGCGCACGTCGTTCATGCGGTCGGCTGGCGCAAAGCGTTCCAAATCGGCCCCGTTGGTGACGATGCTGACCTTCTGATCCGCAATCCCCCGGTCCATGATGTGGCGCTTAAAGGCCCTGGTCAGGGATACGATGTGATCGGCCTTGCGGTACAGGAAGCTCTCAATTCCTTCGAGGGCCTTGATCACGCGCCGGTTACTGATGGCGCCCACGGCAATGATGGATTCCGGCCACAGATCGCGGATCTCCAGCACCCACGGACGGCGTTTCAGGCGGGACACAAAATAGCCCGCCATGCCGCAAAAAAACTGGGGCGAGGTCGAGACCACCACGTCCACGTCCTTCACCCGCCAGCACTGCGCCATGGCCGAAAACATGAAGGACACGTAGTTGGCCGTGCGCTTCACAAAGCCCTTGTTGGCGCTCAGGTACGTGCCCACGCGCAGCACGCGGATGCCGTCCTTTTCGTCCCACGCATGCACCGAATTTCTGAAGCCCGGATAGACCACGCCGCCAGGATGGCTCGGATGGCAGGTCAGAACCGTGACCCTGTGCCCGGCCCGCACCCAGCGTTTGGCGTTTTCATAGGTGCGCGAGGCCGGCGCGTTCACCTCGGGCGGAAAATAATGACACAGGAAAAGGATATGCATCTCAACTGTTCTCCTTGATGATGACGAAACCTCCGCTCCAGGGCAGATCGCTCCGCACCCGCACCAGCAGCACGGCGCATTCC
>RZYB01000362.1 GCA_009930495.1 Deltaproteobacteria bacterium | reverse complement strand
GTGAATTAGTCGGAACAGACCTCAATGAAAACGGGTTAATGGAATTAATTGTTAAATACGATAACATCAAAATAATTGTTACCCCCATCGGTGGAAACGGTTTTATTTTTGGCAGGGCAAGTAAACAGTTTACACCCAAAATCTTAAATCTTATTGGCAAAGACAATATAATTGTGGTTGCAACTGAAGATAAAATCAGTAGATTGGAATGCCTTAGAGTAGATACTGGAGATGCTAAAACAGATACTATTTTTAAAGGGCATGTTAAAGTAATTACAGGATGTAAATCAGAAACAATTATTGAAGTAAAATGATTTTGAAATTTAACACAAATGAAAATCCATTCTCTCTCGTAGCCCATGTTCAAAAAGCAGCTATAAAAGGGCTAAAAGAAATAAACAGATATTCTGAATTAAAATATCTGTATGAATTTAAGACACTTTTGGGTAACTACAATAATGTGCCTTCTGATAATATTGTTGTAAATCATGGATCCGATTTGTTACTTAGGGAATTCATTAATATTTTTTCTAAAGACAGAAAAATAATTACGGTTAATCCGTCATTTTTCCCCATTTCAAAATATGCTTTACAGCAAGCCCGAAAATTAACAAAAATTCAACTTTCTCCTCCTGATTTTAAATTCAACCATCATCTTTTATTAAACGAGTTGAATGAACCTAGTCTGATCGTTATTGATAATCCCAATAATCCTACAGGCAAAATCTTAGCTGATGATAATTTAGTTGAAAAAATTCTTCAAAACGAAAATACTTTATTACTGATTGATGAAGCATACTATGAATTTTCGGGGCAAACATTTGCTGCGTTGATAACAAAGTATCCAAATCTTGCAATAACAAGAACAATGGATAAAGCATTTTCTTTAGCTGGGCTTAGATTCGGTTATCTTCTGATAGGTGATTTTTTCAAAGATCATTTTTCTGACTTCCCTGCATTTTTATCTAAACCTACCTTGTTTGCTGCTACTGAAGCATTAAAAAATTATGTATATATGACAGCAAATGTAAATAAAATCATGAGTGAAAAAGCAAGGTTGGAAAGTGAATTAACACAAATAGGAATTCAGGTTTTTCAGGGAAGTGCAAATTTTATTCTGATAAAAAGCAATCTTCCCGACTTTGGAAAAAGACTAATGGATGCTGAAATTTTTATAAAAGATTTATCTGATGAATGGATTGAAGGCTTTTATAGAATTTCCATTGGTCTTCCTGTAGAAAACAATGCATTATTATCAATAATTACAAAAATATGTGCCGATGACTAAAATAGAATTTTTAAATACTATGCTGAGAAGTATGGCAATGGGATTAATAGCAGTAAATGTTTAAAATGATGAAACAGACAACAAAAATTTTATTGGTTGATATAATCGCACATATATCTGGTATAAATAAAAAATTCCACCGGTATAAAGAAATAGCTGTAAACCCGCAGGATAAGGCATTAATAAGTCCTGTTGAAGGGACAGTAAAGATAAAAACTAAAAATTCAACTATGAGTCCCCTCCGAAAAGCGATATTTATATTACACGAAGAAAATTGTAAAATGAGTTAAAATTCACCATGGAGAACAATTGGTAGTCACAGGAATTTA
>RZYB01000361.1 GCA_009930495.1 Deltaproteobacteria bacterium | reverse complement strand
TATAGGTTATTGTAGTGGCCATGAAATCCCACTATCGAAAACGCAAGACGCAGTACGCATTCGAACTCGGCGGAACGGGCAAGAGCACGTCCCATGGCGGCCAAGTGCTGGTGGACGCCCTGTGCCGGCGCTTCGGGCTCTGGGAGCGCCTGTCCCGCGTGGAGGGCCTCGATCCGCGGCGGCGCAAGGGGGCCGGCTTCGACCCGGAGTCGCTGTGCGCGCAGGTGATCCTGGCCTTGACGAGCGGCGGGGTGTGCCTGGCGGATGCGGAGCGGCTGGGTGCGGACAAGGTCCTGCTCGAATCGGTGGGGATGGAGAAGACCGCGGACCAGACAACGCTGGCGGAATGGCTGCGGGCGCAGAGCGAGGAGAGCCTCCAAGGGCTGTGCGCGGTGAACGCGTGGTTCGTGAAGCGGGTCCTGGGCGAAGCGGTGGCCGGGCGGGTCCGCCATGCCGGGGCCTTGGAGCTGTTTTTCGACGACACGGAAATCGAGGTGCACGGCCAGAAGATCGAGGGGGCGCGGCTGAATTACAACGGGGATCTGGCGCTGTCCTGGCAGACGCTCTGGGCGGGCCCGTTCCTGCTGGATCAGGAGTTGGGGTCGTTCGGCACGGTGGCGCAGTGCCAGAAGGAGCTACTGGATGCGCATCGCGAGCTGTGGGAGGAAGGCCGGTCCTACTTCTTCGCCGACAGCGGCTCCAGCGAGGGCGGGCTGCTGACGCATACGACGGCGGCGGGCTTTTCCCAGTGGAGCGTCAGCTACAACAAGTGGACGGGCCCGCTGGAGCGGATGGCCGGGGAGCTGCCCGAGAGCGCCTGGGGCGAGACGCGAATCCGCGACGACGTTGAGGAAAGCTATGCGGGGCTCAAGCACATGCCCGAGGGGATGGAGGAACCGCAGGCCTTCGCAGTCTGCCGCTGGAAGACCGCCGGGGAGATGTTCTGGCGGTATGCGTTTGTGGCTTGCGAACCGGATGCGGCGCGCACTCCCCGGGCGGTGTTCGAGCGGCATCGCCTGAAGGGGGCTTGCGAGCAGCGCTTCAGCGAAGTGCTGTCGGACCTGGATCTGCACCATCCGCCCTGCCTGTCGCTGACGGCGAACCGGGCCTTCTACACGCTGGCCACGCTGGCCTACAACGTGTTGACGGCGTTGAAAGTGCTGGATCTGGAGGACGAGCACCAGGGTTGGCGGATCCGGTCGATCATCCGCCATCTGTTGACGATCCCGGCCACGGTGGTCAGCCATGCGAACCGCCGCCGGTTGAAGATCTGCGTTCCGGCCGGCTGGCTGCGCTGGTGGCGGCTGTTCCTTTCCCGGTTCGTGCCCCGGCGCAAACGGGGAGAAGGCACGGACGAGGCGTATTGGTCGCTGCCATCGCTCGAATGAGCGGCCACCGGCCGCCTCCAAATTGAACCAAGCCCGGGCCAATTCAGATGCGGCCCAGGCCCCGGCGCGCACCCGCCGCGCGATTCCGGGATCAGACGCGCTCCTCCGCGACACCGCCGGCCATCCAATCGGAGCGTGGTGCGCTTCTGTACCGACCTGCGGGTGCCTCAAGGGCCATTCCGCATTGAACGAAGAAGCCGAGGCGGCCGCTTCCGCCCTTCGCTAAGGATTCGGG
>RZYB01000360.1 GCA_009930495.1 Deltaproteobacteria bacterium | reverse complement strand
CCTGTATTGGCGATGGTGGCATTATTGCCGATTTTGGTGGCTCTTGTGCTCATGGTCGGCATGCGCTGGCCGTCGACAAAAGCCATGCCCCTGGCGTGGTTGGTGTGTGCGCTGGGCGCCCTGGGTGTTTGGAGTCTGGACGTCGGCTATATCGTGGCCTTGTCCCTGCAAGGCATTGTCACGGCCATAGGCGTTTTGATCATCGTATTTGGCGCCATCATCATTTTGTACACCCTGAAGTATTCGGGTGGCATGGAAACCATCCAGTACGGCATGCAGGGTATAAGTCGTGACAAACGCATCCAGGCCATTATTGTCGGCTATATGTTCGCCGCCTTCATTGAAGGCGCGGCTGGATTCGGCACGCCAGCGGCTTTGGCCGCTCCGCTCTTGCTGTCCTTGGGCTTCCCGCCTTTGGCTGCTGCGGTCATCTGTTTGGTTTTCAACTCATTCCCCGTTTCCTTTGGTGCTGTCGGAACGCCCATCCTGCTCGGCTTGACCCCCTTGAAGCAGTTGGTCGAAGGCGCGGCCGCTTCGGGCACGGTTGGCTTGAATTTCACGACATTTGATGCGTTCTGCAAGGTTATCGGTCAGTGGGCAACTCTTATGCACGGTCCCATGGCCTTCATTTTGCCCATCTTCATGCTTGGCTTCCTGACCCGGTTCTACGGCCAGAAGAAATCCTGGACCGAGGGTTTTGCCGCCTGGAAGTTCTGCATTTTTTCAGCCGTGGCTTTTGTTGTTCCGTACCTGACCTTTGCTTGGCTGGTTGGTCCCGAATTTCCATCCATGATCGGTGGTCTGGTTGGCCTGGGTATTATCGTGGCTGGAGCCAAGGCCGGTTTCTGCGTGCCCAAGACCAGTTGGGATTTTGGCCCGCAGTCCACCTGGGAAGCTGACTGGACCGGCACCATTGCGACTCAGGTCGGAACCGAATTCAAGCCCCACATGAGTCAGTTCAAGGCATGGCTGCCCTACATTCTTATCGGTGCCATCCTCGTCGTGACCCGTATCCCCGAACTGGGTCTCAAGAGCATCTTGGCGGCTCAGTCCATCCCGTTTAAGAATATTCTCGGATACGAGGGCGTTTCAGCGTCTATTCAGTACCTGTATCTGCCTGGAACTATTCCCTTCACTCTGGTCGCCATCCTGACCATTTTCATGCATGGCATGAAGGGTGACGCTGTCAAACAGGCTTGGCTCGAGTCCTTTGCCAAGATGAAGGCCCCGACCATCGCGCTTTTCGCCGCCGTGGCTCTGGTCTCTATCTTCCGCGGTTCAGGCGTGAACCCCAATTCCTATCCGTCCATGCCTCTGGCCATGGCCCAGGCCGTGGCAGCCATCGCTGGTAACGCCTGGCCCATGCTGGCTTCCTATGTTGGCGGCCTGGGTGCGTTCATCACCGGCTCCAATACCGTGTCCGACCTGCTCTTCGCCGAGTTCCAGTGGGGCGTGGCCCAGCAGTTGAGTCTGCCCCGTCAGATCATCGTGGCCGCCCAGGTTGTTGGTGGCGCCATGGGCAACATGGTCTGCATTCACAACATCGTCGCCGTCTGCGCCGTGACCGGCCTCATTGGCCGCGAAGGCATGATCCTGAAGCGCACCTTCTGGCCCTTTGTGCTCTACG
>RZYB01000359.1 GCA_009930495.1 Deltaproteobacteria bacterium | reverse complement strand
ATCCGCCGCATCGGGGCCAATTTCCAATCCAAAAAACTGGGCTGGCACTCGACGCTGTGCTCGGCCGCCGTGCCCGAGGACAAGCTTGCCGACTTCATTGCCGAAGTAAACCAACTACCCGGCGTGACGCACAATTATCTGCGCAAAAATCGGCAAAACGTCTGGTTCACCTTTATCGGACCATCCTGGGAGGCCGTGCGGGAAACGCTGGCCGGCATCACCCGCGAGACCGGCATCCCCATTCTCAACCTACCCGCGAGCAAAATGTATAAAATTCAGGTCGACTTCAAAATGGGAGACGAATGATGCGCGAATTTATCCTGTCTCCGTCGCTGCTGTCCTCGGATTTCGGCAACCTCCGCGCCGAATTGACCGCCTTGGAAGAGGCCGGCCTGAAATGGGTCCACTGGGACGTCATGGACGGAGCGTTTGTCCCCAACATCACCTTTGGCCCACCGGTCATCAAGGCGCTGCGCAAGACATCCAAGCTCTTCTTCGACGTCCACCTGATGATCGAACGCCCGGAGCGCTACATCGACGAATTCGCCGCGGCCGGCGCGGACCTGTTATGCATCCACGCCGAAAGCACGGTACACCTGGAACGCACCCTGAGCGCCATCCACGCCGCCGGCATGAACACCGGTCTGGCCCTCAACCCGGCCACTCCCCTGGCCGTGGTCGAGTACCTGCTGCCGCAGCTGGACATGGTGCTCATCATGAGCGTCAATCCCGGATTTGGCGGCCAATCCTTCATCCCGTTCTGCAGGGATAAAATTGCCTCGCTCTCCGCCATGATCCGCGCCCGGGAACTGCCCACCCTGATCCAAGTCGACGGCGGCGTGACCCTGGACAATGCCCGGGAGCTCTTTGATCTGGGCGCAGACGTGCTGGTCTCGGGTTCCGCCTTTTTCGGTTTTCCGCCCTACGACGAGCGGCACCGCGCCTTTCAGACGGCCGTTTCCGGGGCATAATTCAAATTCTCTTCCAAATACCCGGACGAATGGCTATCCCGGTCGCTCCCTCGCAGGGAGGGCTTTCGCGCTTCCAGGAATTCGCGGCGTTTTGAACGGGAAGCAAAAGAACGCCTCGCCAAGGCGCCTCGTCACCGATCAGAAGATGCCTCGCGGATTATCCGCGAGGCATCTTTTTTGGGGATGATTTCTTCACTTTCGTTCTATTTTTCCCTTTTCTTCGCGAATATTCTTCAATACCTATCCTCCACTTTCGCCGGTCCCAATCGCGCTCCAGCCCGTTCACTCGGTATTTTTCAATATTGGCAATCTTCATTGACTGAGGTCTTTTCAAGAACTATCTTTTTTACTAAAGAGGCATTGCATAATGATTGACAGCACAGACATTCAAATTTTGAATATCCTTCAAGCAAACGGCAAGATCACCAACGCCGAATTGGCCCGTCAGATCGGCATGGCGCCATCGGGCGTGCTGGAACGGGTCAAAAAGCTGGAGCAGAAAGGCATCATCCAGGGTTATGAAGTGCGTCTCAATCCCAAGGCCCTGGGCATTTCCCTGTCCACCTTCATCCTCATCAAAACCGAGGACGCCGTGGGCAGCGCCGAGATCGGCAAGCAATTGGCGAAAATCGGAGAGGTTCAGGAAGTGCACTGGACCGCCGG
>RZYB01000358.1 GCA_009930495.1 Deltaproteobacteria bacterium | reverse complement strand
GTTTGTCGGCAACCCGACAATCTCGGAATTCATAAAATTGCCCAACCGGATGCACATCCCGCCCAGGGCGCCCGGAATGGCCACCCGGTCCAACAGCCATAGCAAATCCGGCCCGCCAGGATGCCTCCGAAACAACCATGCCGCCACGACCAGACCGACGACACCCCCATGGCTGGCCAAACCCCCTTCCCAGATCTTCAAAATGTCCAAAGGATGGGCGAAATAATAGGCCGGATCGTAAAACAAACAATGCCCGAGCCGGGCCCCAACCAATACGCCGGCCACGACATACCCGAACAACAGGTCCAGCTCCGCCGGATCACGACCCTCGCGGACATACATACGCGTCATGAGGCGCAGTCCGACAAAAAAACCGACGGCAAAAAGCAAACCATACCAATGTACGGCCACGGGCCCCAGAGCGAAGGCCACGGGATCAACATTCCAAATCATCTAAAACCTCGTGTCAAAAATCGAAAACAACACCGACGCAACGCGGGAGGCATGCGCCACGCCTTTTACCAGCGTCGCGTCGGTGTTTAGCTGTTACGACGAGCTTCTCGTTACTCTCCCCCGACAGCGCTCACCATCATGATGATTGCCGCGATTATGGTGATGAAGCCAGATAGAGTTTTCAATTTTTTCGATTTTGTTTTCATGGCAAGCCTGCCGCCGATCACTCCTCCCAAAATGGCCACGATTCCGCATGGAATAGCCAGCACGGGATCAAAACCTCCGTGCAGGGCGTTGCCCGCGAAGCCCGTGAAGGCCGTGGCCGCGAGCATGGCGGTCGCGGTTCCGATCGCGGTGCGGGTGGGCACGCCACAGCCGACAACCATGAGTGGCACGAGAAACGCGCCGCCCGAGATACCAACCATTCCGGAAAGAAAGCCGGTGACCATCGTCATGGGGGTGGCCAGCCAGAGATTCACGACATAGGTATTCTCGCCTTCATGGATGTTCCAGTATCCCAGCCGGCCCACAGCGGTCTTGATGACCTTTTTTTCCGAAAACAGCATGGTCACGCCGGCAATGGCAAGAGCGATGGACAGAACCATCTTGAGTGACGAGCCACTATACAGATGCGCCTGAAACCCGCCCACGAAAGCCAACAGAGAATTCAACCCGCCAAAAAACGCGACCAGTGGCCAGGACATGGTCTTGGCCTTGCCGTAAATAAAGGCTCCGGCCAAGGCGCTGGCCAATAAAATGAATTGGCTCGTCGTCGAGGCGGTGTGCACCGGAACCCCGGACAGCACCAGGGTGATAACGTAAAAACTTCCGCCACCGCGTCCGCTCATGATCATGACGACCGTGAGCACAAAAATGCCGAGGACAACCATCGCGGTGTGCAGCATGGCTTAGGCCTTACCTTGAGCCACGCGGCGTTCACATACCGTCTTGTAAAGTTTTCCCGGCAACAACAGCTTCGTCAACGATTCATAAGTGCTTGGCGCGATGCGGACACGCTCGTACCCTTTGGACAAAAGATAAGCATAGACAATCGTCGACCGCGTTCCGGCGGAGCAAAACACGCCGATGGTTTTATCCCGGGGTACTTCCTCATACCGTTCGGGAATCTCGTCAATGGGGATCCACACCACGGGAAGATGGTACTGGAGCTTGATTTCAAG
>RZYB01000357.1 GCA_009930495.1 Deltaproteobacteria bacterium | reverse complement strand
CTGCTATGCAGTTCGCAAGTCCCTATCCATGGCTACTTCCGGCCAGTTTCTTTCCATGTTGGGGTTTTGGGCCGGGAGCACTGTGTCAACAACAACGACAAAGGAGAATATCATGGGTGACAAAGGCGGCAAGAAAGACAAGGAAAAAATGCAGAAACAGAAAGCCAGCAAGCAGGCCATGAAGGAGAAGCAAAAACAGGACAAGCAGCCCAAGAAGGTTTAACGGGGCATCGATAGTATAAGAGCCAGGGGGAGCATGCTCCCCCTTTTTTTGAGAATTGGGATGGAGGCTGCGATAAATACATGAGCCTGTCGCGGCGTTTTCGGCGAAGCGCGTTATTTTTTGATATGCGCTGCACCAATGTGACACGCGGGATTTGGCGTTATCGCCGCAGTGGATGGCCGCTGGTCTGGGCGGCGAAGAAGAAGTCCGCGTCAAAGGGGCCCATGCTGCCGGTTTCCGCCATGAGGGTGAAGAATTCCACCCGGCCGTAGCGTTTGAGCAGGTCTTCGGTCACGCCCAGACGGGCGTAGTATTCGGCTTTGGGGAACGGACGGTTTGCTTCTGTCAGGTCGTAAACTCCGTCCTCGATTTCGGCCCAGGCATGGACGACATAACCCGGTCCGCCCGGTACCCAGGCGTGGACGATTTCGGCCAGCTCGCTTTCGCTGCAGACTTCCATGGCCGCCGCGAAACACTGTTCCTTGTATTCCATTATATTATCCTTGGTTTGTGGTTAGTTGGGGCCGGTCCATCAGGGCCGCGCCCACGGCATTGCCCACGGCGAAATGGTCCGGGAAGGCGACGGTCGTTCCCAGTGACTTGGCCACGGCCGGCAGCAAAAACGGCGCGGCCGCTCCGATGCCGATGACGGGGGCCTTGAGGCGGATGGCGATGTCCAGAAGCGGGTTGGGCTCTGGCCGGGTGACGAATTGGGCCAGGGCCGGGCCGACCTCGCGGTTGCTCAAGGCCGTGAGGATGGTCGTGGCGATGGTCTGACTGGCCTGTTCCAGCACCCGGGAACAAAAAGTATCCGGAGCAAGGCCAAGGCGCGCGGCCAGAACCCCGGCGCCGCGTCGGGCAGGCGCGGTCTCGCCCAAGTGAAGCGTCCCCAGCACATGCAGGGCGTCGGTGGGCGTGAATCCGCAGGCGATGATTTTGCGCCCGGCCTGCAGCCGGGCGATGGTCTTGTCCAGGCTGGATTCGGCCAGACCCAGTTCCTGGCGCAGTTGCGCCGGCGTGGCCGGACCATTGGCTGCCAGCCATGTTGAGATGGGGTCGTCACCGGGCCGGACTCCGGGTGCCAGGGCCACGCATTGGGCGGCCAGATCCGGTCCGATCCAGGACTCGGGGTCGCGTAAAATGTCCAGAACCGGGCTTTTGGCATGAAGATGGGCTTGGCACAGGGGCATGACCCGCGCTGGCCCCAGGGTGAAATGCCCGCTGGCGTCCAGCGTGGTCAGACTGTCGCCGCCCAGTCCCACGGTGTACATTTCCACGGCCTGAACGTGGGTCCGCCAAGAGCCGATGACCATGCCTTCCTCGCGAATGACCGGTGCGCCGTCGCGGATCAGGGTGATATCCGTGGTTGTGCCGCCGACATCGACGATGAGCGCGGTCTGGCCCTGGGCGG
>RZYB01000356.1 GCA_009930495.1 Deltaproteobacteria bacterium | reverse complement strand
ATGAGCGAGTTTGGGGTTGCGACCTGTCCCGCATGTAAGCGCAGGAACAAGATGGTTCGCCACTGCAAATCCCGCACATGCACGTGGCTGACATGTCCAGTGTGCAGCGCATCGTTCGCCGGGAGTCGGTGGAATCAGCCGCACGAGTTCGCCGGCTCCCTCGCGGCTGCTACGGCGTGGGCGCGCAGGTTCGGCGTGGACGTGGAGTTCGTGGAGGTGGGCAAGTGAGCCAGCCGGTAACTCACACATGGGCGGACTTCAAGGCTGCAATCGAGAGGGCCACGCATGGTTGACACGCACCGCCACGACTGGCAGCTCTACGACGAGGACCACGGCTACTACTGCTCCGAGTGTCCCGAGACATGCCCCGCGTGCATCGTCCAGCACAAGGGCCAACCGCACCCCACCGGCACGTCGCTCCTGATCTGCGAGGCCTGCGTCCGCGCCGAACACTACGTCATCGACGACATCCTCAACGCCCTCACCCACTACCAACCCAACCCACCCATCACCATCAAGGCCGCCCGGTACGACAAGATCCTCGTCCACGGCACCCCCGGCGACACCACCAACCACCCCACCCCCGCCGACATCCACCACACCCTCCAGGAGTGGGCCGACACCTGGGCCGCCACCGGGTACGCGCGCACCATCGCCCCCGCCGACTACCTCAAGGGCCACATCCTCTGGGCCGCCCACAACCCCCACGCCTCCCACTGGGACGACTACCGGGCCGCGATCCGCAAACTCCGCCACAAGGCCCGCAGCGTCGCCCACCTCCTCCCCCGCCGCGAACCCGGCCCCTGCATCCACTGCGGCGGCACCATCGTCCGCGACTGGGCCGAACGCGACTGGACCCCCCGCGAGGACGGACTCTCCGAGATCGCCCGGTGCACCCGGTGCGGCACCGAGTGGGAATCCTGGACCCGCCTCGCCTTCGCCCAACGACACACCATCAAGCTCCTCCCCCAGGTCCGCCCCGACGTGCTCGTCACCCTCGCGAACGCGCTCACCATCTGGCCAGACCTCCCCAAGTCCACCCTCTGGACATGGGTCGACCGCGACCAGCGCGCCCACGAGGAATCCATCCGCCGGTGCGACCGGTGGGAGGACGCGTGGACCGCCTGGCATGACGCCGGCAACCACGGACCGTGGCCACAACCGCCCGAGATTGTCGAACGGGCCATCCCCGAACGTGGGTGGGACGCACGCGGTGTGCCCGTCTACGCCGTCGGTGACATCGCCACCATGATGGAGCGACGCGCCGCCGAGGACCGCCCGGGACGGAGGGCCGCGGTGTGATACCCTGCATTGCGAACGCTCCTGTTTACGAGCGCGCCCGAATGCAGGACACCCCGGACGGTGGTCAACGGTGACCACCAACCCGTGGGAACACGCCGCCCGCGCCTTCGAGCCCGCACCACCACCACGGTTCCCCGCCCCCGGTCACCTCGCCCACCACATCACCCCCACCACCATCAACACCCCCGCCCTGAACCTCGTCGACCAGGCCCTCACCACCGCGTGGGACACCCCCGACGCCCGCCTCATCATCTCCATGGCTCCCCAGGAGGGAAAGTCCGTCCGGGTCGCCAAGGACTTCCCCATCTGGGCCCTCCTCCAGAACCCCGACCTCCGCATCGTCGTCGC
>RZYB01000355.1 GCA_009930495.1 Deltaproteobacteria bacterium | reverse complement strand
ACATACAATCCACAATAAATACGTATGCTACTCAAATGAAAGGCCTAACCCACTAAATAGGTCTTTCTCTTTTTGGCTAGTTTCACTTATTATTTCTTGTCCATCATCTAATACTATCTTATAAATATTTCTACTAATATTAATAATATCTTCAGGTGTATATTTATTAGATAAGTTCTTTTCTTTGATTTGATTTATTAAGTTATAAAAAATAATTAAACTTATATGATTTATAAAGGCCCAAGCTTCAATTTTCTCATTACTATCTTGGTATGGTGTTTCAACCTTTAATGAATTCTTTAAATAATCAAAGCATTCCTCTATTTCCCATCGTCCTTTGTATCTTAGATAAATTTGCTCTGGATTTTCATCTAGATTGCTAATAAAAGCTAGGTAATTCTTCTTAAGCTTTTCATTAAACTTTTCTCTTGTATAACCCTTGTAACCACATTTAATCTTTTCTAAGTATAAAGATTCTCTTACTTGTTTTAATTCGGTATCCATAAAGATATAAAGAAAATGACAATTAGCACCAACACTCATTTTTTTGTACCATATTGGTCTATTGTGATAAATCAAAAAGTCATCATATTTATCAGTGCCTTCTTCTTCAACAAAAGCATCATTTATATATTTTGTATTACTTTGAAGAGGTAATATATAATTCAATTCATTTTCATCAAGGAATGAATTATTGCTTTTGGAATAGAATCCTTTATCAGCAATTATTGTACAATTCTTTATTCCAGCCTCATGTATTGTCTTTACTAGAGTAGATCTATCTACAATATTACCTGGTAGAAGTCTGTAGTATACTGGAGAATGAGTTGTGTAATTAAAAACATAGAGTAAGTTAATCTGTGTAGATTTTTTCTTACCGTGATTATAGCCTTTTTTTGCATAAGTACTCTTTGAGGACTGAGTAAATATGTTTGTTCCATCAAAAAGAAGAGCTTCATCATTATCAATATATGATCTCATAAAATCTATCATTACAGGTCTGTTATTACCAATAGTTTCAAATAATTTAGTTATGGTGTTTTCACTTAGTCTTAAGTCAGGATGACTTAAGCTAAGAGAGGAGTTATTATAAAATTCCTTTAGATTTTTATTAGTGCATTTATTAACAAGTTGAAGAGCTGCAATTGTAAATATTTCTCTATAAAGACCTGGATAATATTTTTTAAGTTTTGAATAAAGATCCTTATTCAATTGTTCAAACAAAGTATAAACACCATATCCTTTTACAGCTATAGTAGTTGGTTTAATTGAATATTTTTTACTTCTCACAAATCCATCTGCAAGAGTAATTTTACCAATCATCTTATCAGTTACTTTTTTTGATCTTCCTTTTTTTTCATCATATTCATAATGATATGGATAGACATAATACTTACCTTTAAAATCTCTAATTTCGACTTTTCCAAATTCTGTAGGTTTAAAATCTTTAATTGCTTGTGGAATAGGCATAAATAACTCCTCATAACTAGCATACGTATTTACGTATATTATACATTAATATACAACCACAAAGCAAGTCTAAATCCGCAGATTTAATGAGTAAATTTAAAAATATTCCAACTATTTAAGGTTTAGAACACACGAAAAAAGAAATAAAAAGCATCCAGTGCCAATTAAGACAATGAATGCT
>RZYB01000354.1 GCA_009930495.1 Deltaproteobacteria bacterium | reverse complement strand
TCTGCGCAGGTGGAACTCCTGTGACGGGTGCCACTGCCGTTCGGTGATATATACGGCCAGCTTCGATTCGAACAGCAAGCGGACCTTGAGCGGTTTCTCACCGCCCACGATTCCGAAAGCCTGCCGTGCGTAGACATCGGGGTTGAAGTCCGCAGGGCGAGTGAACCGCGCACCAGCGCCCTTAACACATTTGAATCGCGACAGGGCGAACGTGGCCACATGCTCTTTGTGTGCGTTTCGCGCCATCAGATACCAGTTTCCGTGATAGGCGAGCAGGTGGTAGGGATGGAGCTCGTATTCGGATAACCGCCCGTCAAACTTCTGGTATGTTGCCTGGATCACCTCCCGGCGTTCTATGTATTCCGCCATTCTCGCCCATACGTCCGGATCCATCCGCACTCGATCTTCCGGCAATACGCCCACATGTTCACTGAGCCAATCCGGTTCAATGGTGACATCGCCCTCCAGCGACTCGGCGATGTTGCCACTCCGCTTCGCTCCGTTGCCGCCTTGCAGGCGGCCTGTCTCCCTTCGGTCGGCGTTTCCAGCACCGACCGCATGTCCAGGTGTAGAGGGGTGCCCTCATAATGGGACAGCAACTTGCGGGCAAGGACGCCTCCCGGCGGCTCAGCCGCACTGGCGGCAAGGTATAAGAATCGTCGGTGCCACCGTTGGTTCTGCCCAACCTGCCACCAGAAAAAGGTGCAGCTATTCGGCGAACTGCTGACCGAAACCATCCTGTATCCCGTCCCGCATCGTTATTTTACCTTCGCCCTGCCCAAATGCTGCGGGTCTACTTCAAATATGACCGCGACCTGCTCAAAGACCTGTGCCGCATGGCCAATGAATGTCTGCGCGACTACCTGCGCGTTGCGCTCGATCTGCCCGAGGGCATCCTTGGCGCGGTCATGACGATTCATACATTCGGGGAATATCTGGACTTCCATCCGCATCTGCACGCGCTGGTGGCAGACGGCCTTTTCACATCAGCCGGGATGTTCCATGTCATGCCCGACGTGTCGCTTAAGCCGCTCGAAGAGCTTTTTCGTGCGCGAGTGCTTTCCTTCCTGTTCGGGAAGGGGCTGCTCACGAAAGAACGCGCCGACATGCTGATGAGCTGGAAGCATTCCGGCTTCAACGTGCATCGCCGCCGCCGCGTGGAGTTGATGAGCGCGACGACTTGGTACGCCTCGCCCAATACATCATTCGTAACCCGTTCTCCGTCGAGAAAATGCACCTTGGCCCGGACGGCACGATCATCTACCGGTCTGGCATGAACCCCAAGGTCAACGCCAACTTCCGCATATTCACACCACTCGACTTTATCGCGGCGATCACGTCCCACATCCCCGACAAAAGCTTCCAGCTTGTCCGCTACTACGGCTGGTACTCCAAAAAGCCGACCAACGGGAGACGGGCAGTCCCGCACGGAATAGTAGCCTGTCCCCTTGCATGCCGCTCCCACACCAATTATCCGATCGGCGATTTGACAGATCCGACTCGCAGACATCTATGATCGTTTGGAGTCGGAACGTGCGAAAATGAGGGGATTTATGACCGCGAAAGGTGCGTCGCGACAGGATAAGCCCAGCGTATCGGGACTTATAGAAACCGTAAATATGAAGAAAGATACAATTGATACCCGGTGGGTAACCACTCCCACCCG
>RZYB01000353.1 GCA_009930495.1 Deltaproteobacteria bacterium | reverse complement strand
TAGGCCCACTGCCATTTGTACTCGAACTTGGCCTCGTCCAGGGGCTCGTAATTGGCCGTGTCCAGATAATCCACGCCCGTTTCCAGGCAGGCGTCCATGAGGGCCAGATCCTGATACGGCAGCGCGACATTGAGGACCAGCTTGGGGCCAAAGGATTTGATGAGGGCCACGGTCTCGGCGACGTTGTCGGCATCGAGCGCGGCGGTCTGGATGGTCCGCCCGGTCCTCTCCCTGACCGACGCGGCGATGGCGTCGCACTTGGACTTGGTCCGACTGGCCAGCATGATCTCCGTGAACACCTCCGGAACCTGGGCGCATTTATGGGCCACCACATGGCCAACACCGCCAGCACCAATAATAAGAACCTTGGACATGACATTCCTCCTTACAATGGCTGTGGTTTCGGATTACAAACCGGTCACGGTTCCGTCGCAGGCGTCGGAACCACAGTCCCGATCCGCGTTCAAATAGGTGTAGCCGCGCAGCCCCCGCTCATAGGCGCGCATGATCATGAAACGCTCCTGAGGGCTGATCTTGCCCTGGCGCACGCCCTGCTCCGCCACCTTGCGGAAATTCTCCAGAACCTGCTTGGGCTCGAACTCCACATAAGAAAGGACATCGGCCACGCTGTCCCCTTCCAGCTCGCGGATCAGGTCGTAGGTGCCGTCCTCATTGATACGCACACTGACCACGTTGGTATCGCCGAAAAGGTTGTGCAGGTCGCCCAGGGTTTCCTGATAGGCCCCGACCAAAAAACCGCCCAGGTAATACGGTTCGCATGGCTTGAGCGCATGCAGCTCAAGGACGCGCTTGACGCCGTGGATGTCGATGAAATTGTCCAGCTTGCCGTCGCTGTCGCAGGTGATGTCGGCCAAAATGGCCTGCTCGCTGGGGAACTCCTCCAACCGGTGCACGGGCATGATCGGAAAAAGATGCCCGATGGCCCAGGCGTCGGGCAGGGACTGGAAGACGCTCATATTGCAATAGTAGATGCTGGCCAGAGCCAGATCGATATCCTTCAGGGCTGAGGGCGGGTTTTTCATCTCCGGCATTTTTTCGGCGATACTGCGGATCACGGCCCAAAAAATGATATCGCTCACGGCCCGCTGCCTGAGACTGCACTGGCCCAGTCGAAACAGCTGACGGATCTGGTCGCGGTAATAAATGGCGTCGTTATAGCATTCCTGCAGGTTCTTCAGCGACAGGGAATTGTAGACCTCGAGCAGGTTATGGACGGCCTCGGGATCATCCTCGGTCAGGGCCGTGGGCACGACGCGGTCCTCCAGGCGGCTCACGTCCATAACATTGAAGAGCAACACCGAATAATAGGCCACCGTGGCCCGGCCGGACTCGGTCAGGATGTGCGGATGCGGCAACTCGTGCTCGTCCACCGTGGCCATGACCGACTCCACGATATCCGTGCAATACTCTTCCAGGGTGTAGTTGCGGCTGCTGGCATAATTGGTGTGCGAGCCGTCGTAATCCACGGCCAGGCCGCCGCCCAGGTCCAGAAAGCCCATGGCGCAGCCTTCCTTGGCCAGCTCGGCGTACATGCGCGCGGCCTCGTGCACGGCGGTACGGATGTCACGGATGTTGGGAATCTGGGAACCCAGATGAAAATGCAAAAGCTGCACGCAATCAAGCATGTTCTCGGCGCGCATGAGGTC
>RZYB01000352.1 GCA_009930495.1 Deltaproteobacteria bacterium | reverse complement strand
CTACCACAATGCCAGCCCCGCGCCCCTGGCCATGGTGCTGCCGTCCGACCTGCGCACGCTGCGGCTTATGGGCGTGGAATCCTTTGATGGCTTTGGCCGAGGCAGTGGCCTGCAAAGTGATGCCGTGGCCCCGTACAGCGACAGCGACGTGCGTGTGCTGCAGCCGGGCGAGACCACGACCGTCGAGTTGGATCTGAACGACCCGCGCTGGGCGGTGCACCAGCCCGGCAAGGAACCGCTGCCCCTCTGGCACAAGGATCTTGGCTCGTGGACGTTCCGCGTGATGTATCAGGCCCCGTCGCCCGAAGCCTGCGCCGGTCTGGCCCAGGCCCCGCTCATCTGGCGCGGCCAACTGCCAAGCCGCAATTTCGGAGCCTACGAACTGCGCCGGGAATAATAATATGTAGCACTAAAATTTTTTAGAAACCATAAGAGATAGCATTATTGGTTTCGGAGACCATTTTTTTAGCAAAGAGCACATCAATAATGCGGTCAACTTCTTGTTGCGCGATTGTTTTATTGAACATCGCTGCTATATGCTTGGATAAAGTTTGGCGTTTTCGAGGTCTGTTCTTTTTTGATTTGCTCAAATTGTCGATAACTCGCTGGTAGTTTGGATCGTCGGCTTGTGCTGGTTTTGGATTGAGTTCCATCAAGCTGTTGATGCGGAGGCATTTTAATCCGGATTTGTTGAGTTGGCGGAGAAGCGGATCAAAACCTTTGTCCTTGGAGAGAATAATACATTTTGTTGTGGGTGCTGTCTCAAGAAGCCTTCCAAGGTGACAGGCAATATGAAAGTCGAGGGCATTGTTGCCATTGCCTTCAACTTTTTGCCAGTCGATACGGGATCCTAGTTGCTGTGTGGCCATGACTAGCTCAACGGGAATGGTTTTTTGACTCGCGCCGACAAAAATAAGGACATTTGTGGCGTTATCGAGTCTGGAAAGATCGATTTGCTGTACGTTTTCGTAATCAATGAGAAGAAGTTTGTTCGGCATGCAGAGTCCCGTAGCAAACAGGCTGGGGTCCAACAAGATCAGAGTCCCGCCTTTCCAAAAAAGCGCAGCCGCAGGGCATTACTGACAACAAAGACCGAACTCATGGCCATGGCCGTGCCGGCCAGCATGGGACTCATGGCCGGGCCGCCGAACAGGTGCGGCACGCCCATGGCCACGGGGATACCGACGGTGTTGAAGGCAAAGGCCCAGAACAGATTCTGGCGGATGTTGCGCATGACCGCCCGGCTCAGGGACAGGGCCGTGAGCACGCCGGACAGATCCGCGCGCATGAGGACCACGTCGCCCGATTCCATGGCCACGTCCATGCCGCCGCCCATGGCCATGCCCAGATCGGCCTGGGCCAGGGCCGGGGCGTCGTTGATGCCGTCGCCAACCATGCCCACTGTTTTCCCTTCGCTCTGCAGGCCGGTGACGACCTCGGCCTTGCGGTCCGGCAGAACCCCGGCCACGACGCGCTCGATGCCGAGTGTACGGGCCACGGCCTGGGCCGCGCGCTGGCTGTCGCCGGTCAGAAGGACCACATCCAGACCCATGGCCTTGAGGCGCCCCACAGTGCGCGCCGCCTCGGGCCGGATCTGATCACTGATGGCCAGCAGCCCGGCCGCTTTCCCGTCCACAGCCACATGAATGACCGTGGCGCCGTTTTCCTCCATCCGTTC
>RZYB01000351.1 GCA_009930495.1 Deltaproteobacteria bacterium | reverse complement strand
CATTCTCGGCAAAAAGCCCGCAAAGAGCCCCAGGGCCGGCAGGTAGGCGCAGAATTCATAGACCCTGACGATGCCGATGGCATCGGCCACCTGACCAAGAATCGCGGCACCCAGTCCCCCAAGGCCGAAGGCCAGCCCGAAAAACAGCCCGGCCATGGCTCCGACCTTGCCTGGGAACAGCTCCTGCGCAAAAACAACGATGGACGGAAAGGCCGAGGACAGAATGAGGCCAATGCAGATGCTGACCGGGCCGGTCCAGACGTAGTCAACGTGCGGCAGAAGCAAGGTGAACGGCAGGGCACCGAGGATGGAAAACCAGATGACGTTCTTGCGTCCGAAGCGGTCGCCCAGGGAACCTCCAGCCATGGTGCCCGCGGCCACGGAGGCCAGGAACAGGGCCAGATGGAGTTGGGCCGCAAAGACCGAGGCGCCGTAATGCTGGATCAGATAAAAGGTGTAATAGCTGGTCAGACTGGACAGATAGAAAAACTTGGAAAACATCAGCACCAGCAAAAGACCGAGCCCCTGCATGGCCTTGCCGCGCGGCAGGGTCAGGGCCGCGCCGTCGGCAGCGCGCCGCTTGAGCCGGGCCAGCCCATGCTCCCGGTACCACTGGGACACCGGCCACAGCAGGGCGGCCGCCAGCAAGGCCAGCAGGGCGATGACGGCCAGGCTGGTCTGTCCGAACCGGGACACGGCCAGCGCGGCCACCAGCGGCCCCAGGGCCTGCCCGCCGTTGCCCCCGACCTGGAACAAGGACTGGGCCAGCCCGTGGCGTCCGCCGGAGGCCATGGCCGCCACGCGGGAGGCCTCGGGATGAAAGATAGACGAACCCATGCCCAGAAGGGCGGCCCCGGCCAGCAGGACGGGGAACGAATGGGCCAGGGCCAGGGTAACGAGCCCGGCCAGGGTGAACAGAGTCCCGCTCGGCAGGGCCAGCGGCGTGGGCCGCTTGTCGGCAAAGAGCCCGATCAAAGGCTGCAGGATCGAGGCCGTCAACTGGTAGGTCAGGGTGATAAGGCCGATCTGACTAAAATTCAGGCTAAAATCATCTTTTAAAATCGGATAGATGGCCGGGAGCAGGGCCTGCAGCATGTCATTGATGAGATGACAGATGCTGATGGTCAGAATGACGGAAAACGCGGTGGACGAAGCCGCAAGCGAAGCGCGGTCCTGTTCCTGATTCATAACGACACCTTATTGGGTATGGCCGCCGAATTCGTCCCGACACAGGGACCACGGCGGTGTGGCTTGCACTCTTGCAACATTCCAGGACAGCTTCGGCCTCCGGGGCAAAAGCATCGACACGCAAACGCTCTTGCCCAGGGACGCCAGTTTGGGATCACTGATCGCCCTCGGCCCGTGACGCCGGACAACCCATTGCGCACGGCGCACAGGCATCAGCGACCTTGGCATCAATCTGGACATTGATGGCGCTCAAAAAACGTAAAATACAGTCCTGCTCCGCAGCCGTGAACTCCTGCAGCAGAGCGAGCTTTTCGCACCGCGCCTGGGTATGGCACTTCAAATGCTCGTCAAAAAGGCGGCGCCCGTTTTCTGTGAGACGGAAATAGATTTCTTTTTTGTTCTCCAGGACCTGATAACTTTCCACCAGCTCCTTGCCGATGAGCTTTTTGACGATCTTGCTGATCGCCCCGCGCGTCATGCGCATCCGCTCG
>RZYB01000350.1 GCA_009930495.1 Deltaproteobacteria bacterium | reverse complement strand
CCAGGGCTGCAGCATGGCCAGGGCCGCGTCCCGATCCAGGGTCGGCACGGGATACCCGTAATCCACGCTCATCTCCCAGGTGGACACGACGGAATCCTCGACGCGTACAAGGGCCGTGGCCTTCAGGCCATCGATGACACGATCGTTCATGGCCGCCAGATTTTCGGGTTTGTGCCTGGACGATGAGACCTCGCTCATGAAACCCATCTGATGTCCCGGTCTGGCCACGTTGTTGGGCGAATAATTATGGAAGTTGGTCACCCGATAGAAGGGGCAATTTGCCTCCGGGAAATACATCCAGCAGGTCGGATCGTGCCGCAGCCCGTCCACTCCGACGCCGGAAACAAAGACACTGTTATGTTCCAGATTGGTGGCGGCGCGGTGCAGGTCGGCGGATTCCGGTCTGACCCAATCATGCACGAGTTGGTCGAGGGGGCCGGTGTTCAGGAGATATTCCCACTCCACCCGCTGCCCATCGGCCAATTCCACGGCCTTGTCATCGACATCCACCCGGACCACGGTCGAGTTCAGACGCAGATGCTCTTCCATCCTGCCCGCCAGACGATTGAAAATGCCGCCAGTGCCACCATGCAGCGGAAAGCGGAAGGTATTGTTGGGCCCCCAACCCGCGTCATCAAGACCCAAAATAAGATTTTTGAGCACCCCTTCCAGATCGACCACGGACACGCGTTCGCCGATCCAGGAATACTGCATCAATTCCGGCGGCGTGGCCCAGACCTTGAAATTATAGGGCACCATGAAAAGCCGGGCGATGCCTGGTCCAAAAACATAATCGATCCAATCCCGGAACGTTGCCAGATGGGATGGCCGCTCATGCAACAGGCCCTGGACGCACTCCCAGGCCAGCTCCTTGGGCAAATGGCGAATGTTGTTCTGAAAAGGATACGGCACCCAGGTTTCGGCCATGCGCACACGGGCCACGCGCTGGTGCTCCAATTTGTCCGGACCAAGCAAGTCATCCAGCAACCGGTTGAAATAGTCGTAGCGCGAAAAAACCACGTGCCCACCCACGTCCCAGGTGAACCCGGCCGAATCCCGAAAACTGGCGGCCAATCCGCCGACATGACCGGCACGCTCCAGAATGACAAAATCCCGCTCACCCAGTTCCACCAGCCGATGCGCCGCGCCAAGTCCCGTGGGACCGGCGCCGATAATCACGTATTTCATAGAGCCTCCCCGACCAGCCAGCGCCGAACCTCGTCCTGCTTGCGCCAAAAATCCCTGGCCAGGACTTCGGCTTCCCACTCCATGATCCGGCCGTATTCCGCAGCCGAATACTTCTTCTGCAACTTGTGCATATTGGCAAAGGCATTGCCGAATTCCGGAGTGCTCGTGCGCGAGCTTTTGCCCGTGCGCTTCTTGTGCCGCACGGCCAAAAAGCCCTGATACACGGCATACTGGCCGCTCAGATTGAGCCGGATGTCGTGCTCCAGATCGTCGAATTGCGACGGTGAAAACCGCAAATCAAAACCACCGCTGTCCACCAGACGATCCGTGCGAAAAAGATGACAGCAGCCCGTGACCGAGGCGCAGGGGCGCAGATAGGCAAACTGTCCAAAATCCAAAGTCTGGTGCTGCAGATCCGAAACTCGACTTTCGGGGTTGTTAGTAAAGTCGCGGAAGCAGAAATCTTTCTAAAATAATTGAATATTTTGATTGAGGGGATCCTCCTTCTGTAGTAGT
>RZYB01000349.1 GCA_009930495.1 Deltaproteobacteria bacterium | reverse complement strand
AAGGCCAGGGCCATGGCCAGGAAGGCCCAGAATTGCAGTTCGGAGCTGAACTGCTTGGTCATCAATTCCGGAATGGAGAAGGTTCCGCCGGCCACATAGAAGGCGATGATGGCCACCAGGAGCAGGGTGGACCCGGCCAGTGTGTAGAGGAAGAACTTGATGGACGCGTAGCGTTTGTTGGGCCCGCCCCAGACCGCGATAAGCAGGTACATGGGCACGAGCATGGCTTCCCAGAAGATGTAGAAGAGCACGAAGTCCAGGGCCACGAACACGCCCACGCAGGCCGAGGTCATGAGCAAGAGGACAATGTGAAATTCCTTGATCCGCTTGGAGATGTAGTTCCACGAGCAGAGCACGCACAGGGGCAGCAGGGCCACGGTCAGCAGAACCATGAGCAGGCTGATGCCGTCCACGCCGAGATGAAAGGTCAGGCCCCACTGGGGCACCCAGGCCATCTTTTCCTCGAACTGAAAACTGCCCGAGGACAGGTCGAAGCCCAGAAGCGGCAGGGCGAAGAGCAGCTCCAGCAAGCCCGCCGCCAGGGTCAGCTTGCGGATCAGGACCTCGTCCTTCACCGCCAGCAGAGCCAGGGACGCGCTCAAGGGGAAGAAGATGAGCGTGCTCAGGACCGGAAAGGTTGAGTGAGTCATAAAATCTTCCTTGATTCGAAGTTAGCGCAGAAGAGCCACGATCATGACCACGGCCGTGATGCCGCAGGCCAGAAGCACGGCCCCCGCGATATAATCCTGGATCTTGCCGTTGATGGTCAGCGCGGTGCGGCGGCCGATGCCGCGTACGCCCAGGGCGCTGCCATCGAGGATGCCGTCGATGACATGCCAGTCGAAAAGGCTGGTGAACTTGCCGCCGATGAGCAGGCCTTTCAGTCCGACCCAGCGGTAGACGTCGCTCCACCAGGCATCGACCAGGGCAAAGGGGTATTTGCAGATGACCAGGAAGATGCGGCCGATCCAGATGTAGAAGAACTCAAAATCCAGATTCTGTTTGGCCGCCGGAGTCAGACGCTTGACCATGAGGGCGAATCCCAAGCCCGTGAATCCGAGCAGGATGGAGATCTGGAGCACATGCCAAGCGGTGTAGGGCTCGTATTCCACCGGGAAGGGCAGGAGCTTGTACAGCAGCTGGGGCTGCACGCCGATGATGAAGCACAGCGCCGCGCCCAGGCCCATGGCCACGTACATGTTGGTCGGGATGGGTTTGAGTTCGCGGGTCATGTCGTCGGGCTTGGCGTAGAAGGCGAAGAACGGCAGCTTCAGACCGACGGACAGGAAGGTTCCGATGGAGGCCAGTTCCAGACCTAGGGCCAGCCACGTGTGGTGCGCTTCGGCCGCGCCGGCGATGACCATGGTCTTGGAGACGAAGCCCGAGAAGAGCGGCATGCCCGAGATGGACACGGCCGCGACCATGTACAGCACGAAGACCCAGGGCAGCCGGCGGACCAGACCGCCCAGTTCCGAGAGCTTGGCCGTGCCGGCCGCGTAGAGGAGCGCGCCGGTGGTCATGAACAACAGGCCCTTGTAGATGATGTGGGCATAGGCGTGGGCGCAGGCCCCATTCAGGGTCATCTGCGAGGCGATGCCGATGCCGGCGACCATGTACCCGACCTGGGACACGATGTGGTAGGACAGGATGCGCCGGGCGTTGTTCTCGATGGTCGCGTAGCAGACGCCGTAGATGGCCATGATGGTCCCGCCGATG
>RZYB01000348.1 GCA_009930495.1 Deltaproteobacteria bacterium | reverse complement strand
TCCTGCCACAGGCAAAAACCACTTTCCGCCCCCTTTCGGAAAGTGGTTTTTGGGCTTTCGCCATTTGGGGTTTGGGTTAGGGTTTTGTTGCTCAAAAACAGGTTCAACCCAAAGATTTCAGACAAAACGTCTTTTTGTCCGTCAAAATCGTTATTTGCTCGCAAATAACAGATAGATTTTGCGGTTTCCAGCCATTTCCGCATAGGTTCTAACCAAGCAAATTGGTTGGTCTGTAAGTTTGCCAAACTTTCCTCCAAACTTTTCTTTTCGCTCAAAATCTCCAATTTTTTAGTGAGAAAAGTCTGGCGGTCAATATCTTGGTCTAAATAACTATCTAGCAAAATCTTTTGTTTAGCGTTTAAGCGTGAGATTTGCGAACGCAAATCGTCAATCACAGAAATGTTGCCCACACTTTCGGCTTGCTCGTCTTGTGCCATTTTGTCGGTCATAAAAGTATAGATTTCGCTAGACATCTCATACTCGCCCAAAAGTGCCGAAAGTTGTGGCAATAAATCCTTTTCCCTTATTGGCGGTTCAACGCATTTAACGGCTCGTTTCTTACGAGAGCAGCGATAATATGTCCAAGAGTGAAAATTGCCGTTTTTCTGGGTTTTAGTTTTTGTTTCGCTCGTTATGCCCATACCGCACTCCGCACATCTTAAAAGCCCTAAAAATGGCGTTGTTGGCTTGATTTGCTTTTGGGTATGCCCACGAGTTTCAATAACTTGCTGAACTTTATCATATAGGGCTTTTGAGATTATCGGTGCGTGGTGACCCTCATGTAATTCGCCTTTATACAGAAAATGCCCATAGTAAAAAGGGTTCTGTAGAATACTTTTAACTTTATCGTCCTTAAATGTTTTTCCGCCCGATGTTATTGCTCCATTTTCTTGTAAGAAATAGGCAAGTTTTTCCATTGTTTGATCGCCAAGCGCGTAACGCTCAAACAATTCTTTTACAAGCGGTGAATACCGCTTGTCTAAAACAATAGTTTTAGTTCTGGTGTCATTTAAGTAACCAAAAGGTGCTTGGCTTGGAAAATCGCCACTTCTTACTCTGGCTCGCAACCCTCGTTTGGTGTTTTCGGACAAATTATCTACATAATACTTGGACTGGCCAAACATAATTGAGAGCATAAACTTGCCTTGACTGGTATTCTCAAATTGAAACACCGGAAAACGCAAAAAGTTCAGTGATGTTTGGTCTAATAAATAGATAATTTGTCCGCCGTCTATGGAGTTGCGAGCAAGGCGGTCGGGGTGCCACGCCAAAATGCCGTTGGCTTCGCCGTTTTCAATTCGTTTAATCATAGAACTGAAAATGGGTCGCCCTGGGCTTTTGGCTGTTTGTTTTTCTATGAGTTCGTCAATAACGACAAGTTTATTATCTCTCGCAAACTTGCGGAGTTCCGCAAGTTGAGCGTCAATGCTTAAAACTTGCTTGTCTTCTGTGTCCGTAGATTTACGAGCATACAAGATATATTTTTCCATTTTTACCCCTTTAAAACTTAAAAAGCCGACCTGGTGCAACACAATTCAGATAAACTAAACTGTTCCAAGTCGGCTTTTTAAGCCAAAGAAAAAAGTTTATCTATAAATTGTGTTGCCCTTTCATTATACAACAAAACCCTAACCCAAACCCCAAATGGCGAAAGCCCAAAAACCACTTTCCGAAAGGGGGCGGAAAGTGGTTTTTGCCTGTGGCAGGAGTTAAAAAA
>RZYB01000347.1 GCA_009930495.1 Deltaproteobacteria bacterium | reverse complement strand
TTAAACCTTGGCGCCCTGCAACTCGGCGGCGGTGAAATTCCATCCGACGTTGTGCGGGGGAAGGGTTTCATCCTGGAAGAAACGGGGCAGCTGGTCGTCGACATCGGTGAAACCGGCGCGACGGTTGAAGTCCAGCTCGTCCTTGAGGCAATTCACGCCAATGCCGATCATCTCGTCGACGCTCATGTCCTTGCCCGTCAGGCCAGACACCAGCTTGGCCATGCACGGCACCCCGCGCGCGTCGTCCAGAATGGCAAAGGCCACGAACAGGCACAGTCCCAGGGAATCGATCGCGGCCGTGGCCACCTGCAGATTCTTCGACAATTCGATATTGCCTTCATTTTTCAGGCCATCCACGTCGCCGCCGACCTTGAGGACGTTCTGACACACGCCGTAGCCAGCCGTGTGGTCCGCGCCCATGGGCGTGGTGGCGTAGGTCACGCCGACACCCTTGACCGCGCGCGGGTCATAGGCGGGCAGGGCCTGATTCTTGACCGTGGGCACGCGGTCCACGCCAAAGGCCTTGGCCGTGTAGCCCGTGCCGTTGCCGTAAATCCGCCCCAGGGGATCCTGGGAGCCGACCTTGTTCAGCTCGGCGATGACCGCCTTGCTGTCACCCCAGGGAATCACGCCGCCTTCCATGGCCATGGCCATGGTGTTGGCCAGCTCGATGGTGTCCATGCCGATCTCGTCGCAGGTCCGGTCCATCGTGGCGATGTCGTCCAGGTTGTCGATGAGCAGGTTGGCGCCAAAGCCCCAGATGGTCTCGTATTCGAATCCCGTGGTCAGGAACTTGCCATTGGCGTCGTTATAGACCTGGGAGCATTGGATGATGCAGCCGGTGTGGCAACCGTGCTTGGTCTTGCCGCCGCGCTTCTCGATATTGGCGGCCATGGTTTCGCCGGAAATTTTCTCGGCGCGATCGAATTTGCCCTCGCGGAAGTTCTTGGTCGGCAGGGCGCCGGCCTCGTTGATGACGTTGACCAGCACGGCCGTGCCAAAACCGGGCAGACCCTGGCTGGTGACCGGGTGGTTGCGCAGCACGTCAACCCATTCCTTGCGGGCCTCCTTGAACAACTCCTCGTTGCCGTATTCGGTCTTCACGTTGGCCGTGGGATCGAGAATAATGGCCTTGATTCCCTTGGAACCCATGACCGCGCCCATGCCGCCGCGACCGGCGGAGCGGGACGGCAGACCCTCGGGATCGGAGAACTGGATGGTGGCCGCAGCCAGGCATTGTTCCCCGGCCGGGCCGACCATGCAGGTCACGGCCTTGTCGCCATAGACGGCCAGAAGTTTTTCCTGGGCGGGGTAGGTGCGCATGCCGGCCACGGTGGAATCCTTGAAGACGACATTGTCGGCGGACACGAAAATTTCCTGCATGGGACTGCCGGCGGCGGGCTTGTCTTCCAGGATGATGGCCTGCAGGCCGAGCTTGGGCAGGGTGTGTCCAAACTGGCCGCCGGAGTTGCTTTCCTTGATGCCGCCGGTCAGGGGGGACTTGGCGCCCACCGAAATCCGGCCCGAGTTGGCGGCATTGGTCGGAGCGAGAACACCGCCGGCGAAGATCAGCTTGTTGGCGGCGGAAAGCGGGTGACAGTCCGCCGGAACTTCCTTATTCACCACCCTGGAGGTCAGGGCACGTCCGCCCAGGCCGACCAGATCGCCAAGCTCTTCGAATGTGAAGCTCTTGGTTCGCGTATTGATGCGTAGAATTTTCATG
>RZYB01000346.1 GCA_009930495.1 Deltaproteobacteria bacterium | reverse complement strand
GGCTCAATCACAAATTTTGTGGGATAAAGGATTTCTGACATAAGTCTTCCTGCTGATATCAAACAGTTTAAGGAAGAAGTATTCATCATCACGATATCCGTAAGCCTGTCGTCTTAATGTTTTGATTTTGTTGTTTATACCCTCAATCTTACCAGCTGATATGTCATATGTTGCATGAGCTATGATACCCTCAAAGTGATTGTCCAATAACCTTCTGAACCACATAAGGTGCTCGTTTTTAGTTGATTTACAGGTATCCATGATAGAGATAATATCCTCAGACATGCGTGCTTCGTCATTACGAGAATACGCAAGAGTTAAACTCTCTTTGATGAGATCAAGTGTAAACAGCAGCTTGTTCTGGCTAAGCAGTTCATCATATCTTTCTTCATGACCACCCTTACGGATGTAATCCTCTGTACCAAAGATAGGACTTCCTTTTGAGATAACTCTTTCATCAGCGGCATCCTGATCCTTACGTTTTAACGTTTTTCTGGAAGACATAAGGATGTAGCGGGTCTTCTTTAGAGAACGTGCTGCTTCGTCATCACCTTCAGCAAGCAGACGACGCTGTTCATCCTTGCGAACTTCACTGACAACCTTGTCATTGAAGTTCTTAACGATATGAAAGTAATCAAATACAGGTTGGATATGAGGGCACTTATCCTCAAAAGCCTCCTGAAAATCAGAATTCATATCACATGCGATGGCTTCCACACTGTCCATCCATTCAAGCCCTACATGCTCGATGAAGTCATAGACTACCTGCTTTTTCTTGCCATTGGCAATCCATAACACGTGACCAGTTTCCATGTCTATGATATGAGTGGCATACTTGTAACCATTGTGAAGCTTGAATTCATCTATACCGAGAAACTTTGCCTTACGTTCCGGTTTGATTAGCTTTGTTCCATCGATTGTATAAAGTTCCTGAAGACGCTGTTTATCAATGTCTTTGACTGTATTCTTACCAAGACCTGTAAGCTCAGCTACTTCTTTATTGGTATAGTTTCCAGTTGCCAGAAGGTCACGGGTATACTGATACAATTCTTCTGTAATACGGTGAGCCGGTGCCTTAAAAGAGATAAACTGCATTCTGGTTTTACCACATTTAGGGCATACATATTGATTGCGATTAAACTGCACCTGGCTAAGATATCCACCAAAAGGAAGATGCCTCAGTGTAATACCAGGATGGTTGTTTACATGCATCTTACAGCCACAGTGGCAGATGATATCGTCTTCACTAGCATCAAGTTCACCATGAAAACAGAAAGCAGTACGACCGGATGCAGTCATCTCAGTAGTTGTAGTATGATTCATGAATCCATACAAACAGGAAGGAATTCTTAAAAATTCTATAGATTGAGTAAAAACTAATTGTCCATTTTCGCTGTTTCGTATATAATCCATGATAGAGGATCTCCTTTAGATTGGGTTGTTGTATCTGTCCAGGACACAATTCAATCTTATAGGAAGATCCTTTTTTATTCAATTGTAATGAAACAATATAAGATTGTTCTTAGGCTACTGAGCCAGAGGTATAAACCAGCCATCCCGAAGGGGATTGCCCTTGAGGGGATGGAAAAACAATGCTACACTATGTGGCTTGACGAAGAAAAAGAAGATTGTTCTTGAGTTCTTCGCCGTCGGTGATAAACGAACAGCATTGCTTTTCCATCCGGTCAAGGGTGGCGTAACAAATCAATACATTACGTGGTGGCAATCCCAC
>RZYB01000345.1 GCA_009930495.1 Deltaproteobacteria bacterium | reverse complement strand
ATGAAAATTAATCAGGATCTCTCTATTGATTCAGTCTCAAACATTCAACTTAATTACGATTCATTATGTCCATACACTATTGAATCTGGGGACAGAGTTTGTGATTGTTTTACTGCATTCTACGTGGGCATTGAAAATGACAAGGTAATCACTTTGCAAGATCTGGAGGGAATTCAGGCTTACCCTAACCCGGCATCAGAATTCATTACATTTGAGACAAAAACCATTTCTAGAAACAGAATAATCAGAATATACGATCTAAATGGCAAGTTTGTATCTGAAATATCTTTCCCCCAAAGAAGCACTGAAGTTCTTTGTAATACTTCAAAATTAATTGCCGGAACATATATTGCAAGGCTATTCATTGAGGAAAGACAAACAGGATCCACCAAGTTTATAATTCAATAATCATTATGAAAAAATATATATTTCATACAGCTGTAACGATAGTACTTACAATAATATCATTTACAACATTTGCCCAGGCATCACTGGACACAATAATGTTTGAAAGTGATAAAATTATTTGCTACAAAAGCAATACACCGGGATATGGTAACTACCTCCCCTCAATGATCACCGATTATATAATGATTATTGACAGGCCTGATTCATTTTCCAATGAAAGTCCGAAAAATAAAGTTGAGCGGATGATAAAATTCGTAGAAACATTCTCTCTCTCAGAAGCGAAATCATCAGAGCAACAACTTTTTATGAGTTACGTTGCTCATCTGATTATCTGCAATCCCCGTTCAAAAAACTATCGGGATGATAGAATCACCTCTATCATTGAAGATTTAACCCAATCATCAAAAAAGAGTATTAAAACAAATGCTGCCCTGGTAAAGAAATTAATTAACGACTACGGACAATTTAACTGAAGATACTAACCTAAATAAACGACACATGAAACACTTTCTCCTTTTTATCGCCATCATTCTCACAACCGGAACAATTGCACAGAATACATTTTTTCAGGAGTATCCTGAGGAAGCTTATCAGGTGGGAACTGACATATTTGCTCTGGATAATGGTAAATACGTTGTTGCAGGCTATTCAAAACTGTTTAAGGCAGAGAACTCTCAATTCTTTAAAACCATTGATTCCGAGGGGAATGAAATCTCAACAAATTACATCAGTTCCGATAATGCCCCGAATTTAGGCCAACGTATTTGTCAGGATTATGATAACAATCTGCTCATCCTTCGTGACAGTACTATTAATGATACTTCCTATATAACTATCACAAAATCATCAGTAGAAGGCGAAGTAATGGACTCTCATATTATAATGCCCGGATACGCTAATGGGATAGTTAAAGATGGAGATCAGGGTTATTATATTTTTGGAACCAATGATGGAAAAGTCAGAGTAATTAAACTTGACAATTCTTTTGATGTCGTATGGACAAACAAATTCTACCCAACCCAGCTGCAAAGTCAAACTTTCATTCCTTTTCAGGGTAAAATATTAAACAACAACTTATATATCGTTGGCAACTATCGAAATAGTGTTGGATATTTCGACGATTCCAAGACTTTCATTATTAATATATCAAACACAGGAGATAGTCTTAACTGCCTCAATTTGGAAAAATATTACTACCAATGCTATAATTCATTAATGGCAACTTCTGATGGAAATCTTGTTACTGCAGGAGTCTATGGAGAAATGATGATTGAAGATACGGCATCCATTCTCAAACTAACCCCAGAATTAGATGAAATTTGGAA
>RZYB01000344.1 GCA_009930495.1 Deltaproteobacteria bacterium | reverse complement strand
TTGACGGCCAGGGTCACGGTCTCGAAACTGCCGCTTTCGTCCGGCGACAATTCCTCGAACAGGGACCGCTCCAGATCGGCCAGTTGGCGGTAATGGCGCAGCACGGCCATGCCCGCCGGCGTGGGCCGGACCGGAACCGAGCGCACCACGAGCATGCGGCCGATGCGTTCTTCCAGCTGGCGGATGCGCTGGGACACGGCGGATTGGGTCAGGAACAGGACGCGGGCGGCCTTGTCGAAACTTTCTTCGGTGATGACGGCGGCCAGGGCTTCCAGATGTTTGGCGTCGATCATAAGAAAATTTTATCGTCCTATAAAATTATTCGTTTTCCTTATTTTTCACCCTCTCGTATCTCCATGCGGACCAACACACAAGGAGACACGTCATGATCACCACCCCATATCTGCAAGGCCTGGGCACGGGCGCCGGGCTCATCATCGCCATCGGGGCCCAGAACGCCTTTGTCCTGACCCAGAGTCTGGCCCGCAACCATCATCTGCTCGTGGTTTTGGTCTGCGCCGCGAGCGACATCCTGCTTATCGCCCTGGGCTTGGCCGGAATGGGCGTGGCCCTGCAGGCAAACGACGCCTTTCTGGCCGGCGCGACCTGGCTCGGGGCGGGATTTTTGTTCTGGTATGGCCTGCGTTCCTTCCGTTCGGCTCTGGTCTCCGGGAGCCTCGAACCGGGGGCGCGGGCGCGCATGAGTCTGGGCGCGACCTTGGTGGCGACCCTGGCCGTGACCTACCTCAATCCGCACGTCTATCTGGACACGGTTCTGCTTCTGGGCTCCATCGGCGGGCGCTATCCCGCGCCGGAGCGGTTGCTTTTCGGGGCCGGAGCGGCCACGGCCTCGTGCCTGTGGTTTTTGGTCCTGGGCCTGGGCGCGCCGCTTCTGGCCCCGCTGTTCCGCCACCCCAGGGCCTGGGCCGTGCTCGACGTGCTGGTCGGGTTGACCATGTGGGGCGTGGCCGCGTCCCTGGTGATTCCGGCCCTGGCCTGAGGCTTTACCCCGGCGCGGGCGGCGGCTATCAGTTCCGCCAACGGAGGAACTGATGGCCAAAAACTACGACCCGCGCATGCACACGGCGGAACACATCCTGAATCAGACCATGGACCGCCTTTTCGCCTGCGGCCGGTGCTTTTCCGCCCACGTCAACCCGGACAAGGCCAAGTGCGACTATCATTTTGACCGCGACCTGACCGAGGCCGAAGCCCGCGACGTGGAAGCCCGGATCAACGCCGTCATCGCGGCCGATGTGCCGGTCACGGCCGAGGCCATGCCCCGGTCCGAGGCCGAGGCGCTCTTCAACCTGACCCGCCTGCCCGAGGACGCCGCCGACACCCTGCGCATCATCCGTATCGGCGACTACGACGCCTGCCCGTGCATCGGCGAGCATGTCGAGCGCACCGGCGTGCTCGGCGCCTTCCGTCTGACCACGCATTCCTTTGAAAACGGCGTGCTGCGGCTGCGCTTCAAACTGGCCAAGTCCGCCTGATCATGACCGGCCTGCCCGCCCATGGCGGCGACATCCGGGCCGCGGCCCAGGCCTTGGGCTGCGCGCCGGAGGAGATTCTGGACTTCTCGGCCAACATCAATCCGCTCGGTCCGCCGGCGTGGCTGCGGCCCGTGGTGGCCCGCGCCCTGACCGGGGCCGCGCACTATCCCGAGCCCCGGGCCGATAGCCTGCGCCGGGCGGCGGCTGAGCGCTTTGGGCTGGACATGTCCGAAGTGGT
>RZYB01000343.1 GCA_009930495.1 Deltaproteobacteria bacterium | reverse complement strand
CCTCGTCGGAGGTAAAATATCTCCCAAGGCCTATTTCTTCGGGAAGCCTTCGGGAAATTGCGCGGCGGAGTCGCAGACGTCGTGCCACGGGGCTTTCATTGAGACCCAGATATGGCTTTGGGGCTTCATCCGGGGATCGTCGTCCAGCGAGCCCGCGCGGATCAGCACCATGCCCGGGCGCTGCTCGGCGCGCGAGAACAGAGGACAGCCGCAGGTCTGGCAGAACGAGCGGAACTTGCCGGGCGAGGAGTTGTAGGCCACGAGGTTGTCCGCGCCGGCCACGACCTTGAACCCGCCGTCCTCCACGGCCAGGACCGACGAAAACGCGGAGCCGGTGAATTTCCGGCAATCCGGACAATGACAGTTTGCGAAGATCAGGATTTTCCCCGCGCTCTCGTACCGCACTTTCCCGCAATAGCAACTGCCCGTCAGCATGGAGGCCTCCTTGGATTCAGGGAAAGCGTACCGCAGACCGCCCGAAACGCCAAGGGGGAGAAAACCAACCACGGATGGACGCGGATGCACACGGATGGGGAGGGAAAAAGCAGCCGGCTCACACGGAGACGCGGAGGCACGTAAGAGGGCGGAGACCCCATTACGACCCCTTCACGGATCAACACGGATGGGGAGGGGAAAAGCAGTCTGTTCTCACGGAGGCACGAAGTGGAGCAAGAAGAATATTCCGACGGGATCTGTCTCCGAAGAAGCTAATCACGGATTGAAATGATTAAACTACGAAACCGATTTCTACACGAACTGAAGAACTCTAACTTTTCTCATAAATATTTCTTCAAGTTCCTTCCAAAATGCACTTTGGCTCGAGCGCACCTTGTCTGCTGGACCTTTAACTTCGCAAAAAAACCAATCTGAAAGGTCTGGTTTATATACAAAAAGATCCGGTGGTCCCCTATAGCCATGTTTTTTCTTGGCGACCCACATGCGCTCAAACATAGGCGGAGAAATGCACTGATGGAAGATTAATGCCTTGCGCGGGTGTCGTTCCTTGGGTGTTTTAATGTCATATTTTTCCACAAGGCATAAATACCCGCGCTCATGCCACCAAATGGCGGCGCATGCTTCATAAAAGTGGTGATGTCGTTGGTTAAGGAATATTTCAAGGTCCCGCTCGTCAAATAGTTCAGGATATTTCTTGGCCCATTGTTTTTGTAGTTCTCCCTGCCGCCAGAGTAATTCTGCGGCTTTATCCGCGACAACCGGACCAAGTACTTCGAACGGAGAACTATCTTGTATATCAGTCATCATGGGCTCCATATGTTGGAGGACGCGATGGTATTATTCCGCCCGCGCGCGATATGCCATATTCGGTGGGATATTTTGCCAAGCTAGGCCGAGGTTGGCGAGGCGTTAATCAGAGTCAATGTCCTGAGCGGAATTTCTAAGAAAGGCGGTGCGGAGGGGTTGCCGGCTGTTGAGCTCCCCGCGGCCTTGCGCCGTGGGAAGCGAAGTTAGCTCCCCCACCACGCAAGGTGGTGGGGCCCGCCCGAACCGCCTACTTCGCTTCGTAGCGCCGTTTGTGGTCTTTGATGCCGGCGAGGCGGAAGGGGCCGGAGCGGTAGGGGGCGAAGACGTGGTCGGCGCCGTCTTTGGGGACGCCGTAGTTGAAGATGTCTTCGTACTGGCGATAGGTGACGGGGGTGCGGACGTCGAGCATGGCGCGGTGCTGGTCGGTGAAGAGGTGCTCGCGGTAGCCGCGCTGGACGACGCCGGAGAAAAATTCGGCC
>RZYB01000342.1 GCA_009930495.1 Deltaproteobacteria bacterium | reverse complement strand
AGGATCACACCTGGGTCCTCGTCCGGCTGGTGTTCCATGAGGGGCGGTTGGGTGGGGAGTGGGTGTGTGAGGTGTGCGGGGTGCTGTTGTGGACGCCGCGGGGGTTGCCGCGGGTGGTGTACTGGGACTAGGCTGTACTCACTATCCCGCCCGTCATGGAATGACGAATCCCGGAATTGGCAGCCGGGCGAACCCGAGTCCCCCTAGCTCCACGGAGCAGGGGGATTCGGCTTATCTAGGCGGCGCGCGGTGCCGGTGTGACCACGTAGGAGTCCCGCCACCCGTCGTTCTCCTGCCGCTTCACCCACTGGTCCATGGGGTACACCCCGGCCTGCCAGGCGTCGAACCCACGGTCCCCGAGGATGGCCCTCTGGTCGGAGACCTTCAACCGGTCGAACCACTTCGCCTTGTCCACCTGCAACGACGGGGGCTCCTCGATCCCGGTGAACCCGAGCTCCTCCCACGTCTTCGTGACGGGGACGCGCGTACACCGGCACTGTTGGTGTCCGAGGGGGCCGGGGGTGGTGACGTCGAACCGTTCCCCGTGCATGGCGATGCAGGCACGGCAGGTGCGCTTGTCGAGGTGCGCGGTCCACTCCCACCGGTCCACGATGTCCCGGTTGGCGGTGTGGACGACCTGTGCGGCGGCCCGGTGGGCGTCGATGGTCTCGGTGCGGGCGATGGTCAACGCCCGGGTCAGGCCACCGTTCCACTGGTCCTCAATGCCACGCAGGGCACGCCGGGCAGACACGCGGGGGTTGGCGCCCACGGCGATGCCGCGCAGGAGTTCCCGGCGGATCGCGGCCTGCGCCTCCACCTCCAGCTTGTACGTGGTCTTCGTGATGCGCTGCGTGACCCGGGTGACCATCGCAGCCACCTGCACGGGGTCCGCGCCAACCACACCAACGGTGAGCCCACCCACCGTCGCCTGGGTGGCGAGCATCCCACCCACTTGGGCGGTCGCTGTGGGCAACTGGGTTGCCAGCATCCGTTCCGCTGCCGTGATGGCATCGTCGATGCCCTGCCGAATGTCGTCGGTGATGATCTGGTTGGTCTGGGCGACCACGAGCCCCAACGAGTCCCCGACCGCGGCCAGCGCGGCCTGCAACCGTTGCGACCTGAGGATCATGGTCCTCGTGACCCGGCCGTCGTCGGTCGCCGCAGCAAGCTCGGCGATCGCGGCCTCAAGTTCGCCGGCCACCTGGTCCCAGGTGAGGGCCCAGACGGTGACGAGGCGGCGGGTCTTGTCGTCCAACCGGGCGTTCAGGGTGGCGAGGGCCTTGGACTCCTCGGCGAGGGTGTCGGTGTTGATGGCCATGTCAGAGGACCTGGGTGGGGTCCTGACCGGCCCGGAACGCGGCAGCAGCGAGGGTGCCGATGTTCGCGGACTCGGCGCGGGCGTTGTCCGCGATCTGCTTGGCCTGCTCCGGGTCGTGCCCGGCCTCGATGAGGTTGTCCTGCAGCGTGTAGCCGAGGTCCTGGCGCTTCAACGCGGCGTCGAGGCGTTCGGTGTCGTCGGTGGGGGTGGGGTCCTCCCACACGGGCCACACGTCCGGGACGCCCAGCAGGGTGGCGAGGCGGGCGACCTGGGGGGAGATGTCCTGCATGTAGTCCCGCACCCGCGCCGTCCTCGATGAGACGAGGGTGCGGAGGGATGCGCCGGACGGGATGTTGCCGAGGTCGGGGACGATGTCGGAGGCGGGGACCCCGACGACGCGGGCCATCCACGACCCGTACGCCTCCATCACGTCGAGAATGTTCTTCGACGACGG
>RZYB01000341.1 GCA_009930495.1 Deltaproteobacteria bacterium | reverse complement strand
GCTGGCCACGGGCGGCGACGCCCTGCGCGTGTACCACCCCCGGCCATACGCCCTGTACAACGAGTACGGCCCGAGCGAGGCGACCATCATGGCCACCTGCCACCACGTGCGCTCCGCCGCTTCGCCCATTCCCATCGGCCGACCCATTGCCGGCGCGCGCTGCCTGCTCCTGGACCGCCACGGCAATCCGCAGCCCGCCGGCCTGCCCGGCGAACTGCACCTAGCCGGCCCAGGCCTGGCCAGGGGCTATCTGCACCAGCCGGAGCAAACCGCGCGCGCCTTCGTCCCCAATCCTTTCGCCGATCCGACCGACCCAGACGACGCCCGTCTGTACCGCACCGGCGACCTCTGCCGGGAACTGGCCGACGGAAGTCTGGAATTTCTGGGCCGCATCGACGACCAGCTCGGCATCCGGGGCTTCCGCGTCGAACCGGCGGAAATCGAACAGGTTCTGCTGACCCATCCGGACGTGGACGCGGCCGTCGTGCTGGCCCAGGCCGACGCATCCGGAGACCCGGTGCTCTGCGCCTATGTCGCGGCCCGGACCCTGGACGAGGAGAGTCTTTTGGCCCTGGCCCGGCGCACCCTGCCGGCGCACATGGTGCCGTCCCTGTTCGTGCGCCTGGACGTCCTGCCCCTGACGTCCAACGGAAAAATCGACCGCGCCGCCTTGCCCAAGCCGTCGCGTCCTCGCACCGGCCAGGGTCCCCTCCCCGGCACGGCGCTGGAACTGGCCCTGGCCCGCATCTGGCGCGACGTGCTCGGCATTGACGGCGTGGGGTTGGACGAGGATTTTTATCGCCTGGGCGGCGATTCGCTCAAGGCCGTGCGTCTGGCCGGTCGGCTCGAAAGCGTCCTGGGCCGCGCCATGACCACGGCCGAACTCATGGGCGGCGTGACGATTCGCTCCCTGGTCCGCCGGATCGAGAGCGGCCAAAACGGCTGGCGACCGCTGGTGCCCCTGCGCGAAGGCGTGGGCACGGCCGTGGTTCTAATCCACGCCGTGGGCGGCTCGGTGCTCTGCTACCGCGACCTCGTCGACGCCCTGCCCGAGGGACGCCCGGTGTTCGTGCTGCCGCCGTATGGCATGGATCACGGACAAAAACCGGACACGCGTCTGGATGTCCTGGCGGCGCGCTATGTCCCGGCCTTGATCGAACGTTTTCCGGACGGGGACTTTCTGCTGGTTGGCCTGTGCATGGCCGGAATGACGGCCTGGGAACTGGCCCGGCAGCTGCTTGGCGCCGGCTGCGCCCCGCGCGGCGTCGTCTCCCTGAACACGCGCAGCCGACTGCTCGTCGATGACCACGGGCAGCCCGTGCCGGCTGGGGACATCCCCGACGAGGTGCCGGAAGAGGCCGTGGCCATCGGCCTTGCGACCATGGGCGGCTACGACGGCCACGCCCCGGACAACGATGACGACCGTGTCCGGGCCATGCTTGGCGCCCAGTTGCTGGCCTGGGGGCATTACGTTCCCGTGCCCCTGCCCCTGGCCATGACCTGCCTGCGGCCGGCCGACCCCGTGGACGGCGCGTATCTGCCCTTTGAAACCAGGCCCCTGGGCTGGGACGGACTGGCCTTGGCCGGAGCCACGGAACGGTATTGCCCCGGCAATCATTTCAGCATGTTCAAAGCACCCCACGCCGCGACCATGGCCGCCGTCATCGAGGAGCTGGCCGCAACGTCCGGCGCGGAGAGCGATGCCGCGCCGCTCACGCCCATCCAGCGCTGGTTTTTCGGTCTGGACATGCGCCACGGCCAGTTCTTCCAGTC
>RZYB01000340.1 GCA_009930495.1 Deltaproteobacteria bacterium | reverse complement strand
CGGTTCCCCAACGGTTTGCCCGCCTTGCCGCCGACCCTTATGACCATCTGCGCGGCCAGGCTCACGCCAAACAGGATCAATCCGCAGGCAAACAGGGAATGAAAGGCCGGGGAACTGTCGTCCGTGGCCACGACCAGGGCGATATGCGCGGTCAGGGCACGCACGGAATCAAAAAGGGAATCGGGAAATTGCGGCGCGTTTCCGGCCAGCATGAGGGGGATGAGGGTGTCGCTCAGGGCGCGGCAATAGCCCATGACCGCCGCCGTGCGCAGGGCCGGGGCGCAGTTCGGCAAGACCACCAGGAGCAGGGACTGGACCGGCGACAGGCCAAGGCTGGCGCTGGTCAGGCGGGTTCGTGTCTCGGCTTCGCGCAGGGCTTCCAGCGCGAAAAGAACGATGGTCGGCAGCACGAGCAGGGCCAGGGTCAGGATTGCGGCCAGCAGCGAAGGGCCCCGGCTGCCCAGCCCCTTGGCCAGGAGGGGCACAAGCAGGAACACGGACACAAACCCGTAGACCACGGTGGGAATGGCCGTCATGAACGTCACCACGGTCAGGACCACGCGCCGTAGCCCCCGGCCCCATGGCCCACAGACAAAGAGACAGACGCCGATCCCCAGCGGATAGGCCAGGACAAAGGCCGAGACGCTCAAGGCCAGAGACCCGGCGATCATGGCCAGAATTCCAAATTGCCCCTCGTGCGGCCGCCACGTCACGGACAAAATATCCGTCCACTGTCCCTGGGTGAACAGCGGCAGACTCAGCACAACCAGAAAAGCAAAAATGGCGGCCAGGGTGCCCAGGGAGACGAAACCGGCCCCCCGGGACAGCCATCCGGCCGCACGATCCGCGAAAAGCTGCCGACGCAGAACGGACCGCCGACAGGACACAGCTTGGCCCATTTCCTTACTTGAGCGGAATGTATCCGGCCTTGGCAATGATGTCCGTGCACTCCGGCCCGGTGACATAGTCGACAAAGAGCTTGGTCAGGCCCTGGGGGGCGCCCTTGGTGTTCATGTAGAGCTTGCGGGCGACCGGATAGGTTCCGGACTTGGCGTTGCCCTGGGAGGGCTCCACGCCGTCCAACAGGGGTGCCTTGACCTCGGCGTCCACGAATCCGATGCTCATGTAGCCGATGCCCTGGGCGTCCTGGGCCACGGCCACCTTCATGGCGCCGTTGGAGGCGACCACATTGGCCTTGTCGGCGATGGCCCCCTTCTTGAGCAGCTTGCCCCAAAACACCTCGCGCGTGCCGCTGGCTTCGTCACGGGTATAGAGGGTGATGGCCGCGTCCGTGCCGCCAACGTCCTTCCAGTTGGTGATTTTGCCCGCGAAAATATCTTGCACCTGGGCGCTGGTCAGGTCGGCCACGCCGTTGGTCGGATTGACGACGACGGTCACGCCATCCACGGCAAAGGGGAAGGACTCCAGACCGTATTTGGCGACTTCGGCCTCGGACAGGGCGCGACCGGTGTTGCCGATGTCCACCAAGCCCTCGCCGGCCTTCTGCACGCCCACGCCGGTGCCGCCGCCCTCGACGGTGATGCGGATGTCGGAGTTCGCGGTCATGATCCGCCTGGCCGCCTCGGTCATGACCGGGATATGGGCGGTGCCGCCGGCAATGTCGATTTTGCCTTTCTGGCCGGCGAACTGATCGAGCATACCGGCAAACGCCCCGCCGCACAGCACGAAAAGAGCCGCCACAACAACACTCTGACACAGAATACGTTTCATAGAACCTCCAAATACGCTTTTTTTGCCCGCCATGGGCGCAATCC
>RZYB01000339.1 GCA_009930495.1 Deltaproteobacteria bacterium | reverse complement strand
GAAACCCTGCCGGAGGGGCTGGAGGCCCCGCGTTGAATCCAACGGCTCCAGGTAGGGCGAACCCTCCGGGTGAGCCGGGATCGAAAACCCTCCCGACACGGCTCGGCAAGGATGCCTCGCCCTACCCAGCAGCCGTTGCGCAATCCAGGTCTTCTGGTAGGGCAAACCCTCCGGGTGAGCCGCCGCATTCATTCCCCATACGCAAGAAACTTCCCCACGTCGTTCCGTCTTGGGTTTCACAAGGTGCCCGCCATTTCATCACGGTCAACTGCAAACAGAGAATCGGTTCACCCCTCCTTTCCGCCGCCCCATCCCTATTGGAAAGCGCCACCATCTACGAGCAACTCGGTCGCTGGTATTTGTGGTTGATGGTGATCATGCCGGACCATCTGCATTTCATTGCCACCTTCAACCTGGATCATGGCATCCAATCCACGGTCAAGGCTTGGAAAAGCCATCAAGCCAAGCATCAGGATATCAATTGGCAATCCGGCTTCTTCGAGCATCGCGTGCGCAATGATGCGGAGTTTGAAGAAAAGTCCCATTACATCCGCTGGAATCCGGTTCGGAAAGGGCTTGTGAAATCTCCGGAGGAGTGGCCGCATGCGATTGACCGAACCCGGCTCGGCAAGGATGCCTCGCCCTACCCAACAGCCGACCCAACGCACGCCTCTTCGGGTAGGGCGAACCGTCCCGGTGAGCCGCATTCCCGGCTCGGCAAGGATGCCTCGCCCTACCCAACAGCCGATGCAAAACCCACGTCCTCTGGTAGGGCGAACCCTCCGGGTGAGCCGCACAAGAATTTTGGAGAATCTCCATGACCTGCAGCACCGTCCCCGGCCCTGAACCCCGCAAGCTGACCAATCCCTTCGAGCGCTATCTGACCGTCTGGGTCGCGCTGTGCATCGCCGGCGGCATCCTGCTCGGCAAGCTCGCGCCCGATTTCGCCAAGACTCTCGACGGCCTGGCCATTTCGGTCAACGGCGCACCCGTCGTCTCGATCCCCATCGCCGTCTGCCTGTTCTTCATGATGTATCCCATCATGGTGAAGATCGACTTCGCCTCGGTCATCAAGGCCGGCAAGAGCGGCAAGCCCGTGGGACTGACGTTGTTCGTCAACTGGGCCATCAAGCCCTTCACGATGTATGCCATCGCCGCGTTCTTCCTTGGATTCGTCTTCAAATCGTTCATCGGACCGGACGCGCTGGATCTGGTCAAAATGCCCTTCGGCCTCGATCTGCCCGTCGGCGCGGAACACGGCGCGGGCACGGTGGTGCTGGTCGAGGGCGTCAAGATGCTGCAGGTGCCGTTGTGGCGCAGCTACTTGGCCGGTTGCATTCTGCTGGGGATCGCGCCCTGCACCGCCATGGTGCTGGTATGGGGCTACCTCGCCCGCGGCAACGACGGCCTCACCCTCGTCATGGTGGCCATCAATTCGCTGACGATGCTCCTGCTCTACGGCGTGCTGGGCGGTTTCCTGCTGGGCGTCGGCCGCCTCCCCGTCCCGTGGCAGGCCCTCTTGCTCTCCATCGCGATCTACGTGGCCCTGCCGCTCGTCGCCGGCTATCTCTCTCGCAAGTGGATCCTCGCGACCCAGGGCGAAGCGTGGTTCAAGGAAAAGTTCCTGCACGTGCTCACGCCGGTTTCGATCCTGGCCCTGCTGGCCACGCTGGTGCTGTTGTTCAGTTTCAAGGGCGAGGTCATCCTGGCCCGTCCGCTGACCATCCTGTGGATCGCGATTCCCCTGTTTCTCCAGACGATGCTCATTTTCGCCTTGGGC
>RZYB01000338.1 GCA_009930495.1 Deltaproteobacteria bacterium | reverse complement strand
GCATGGCGGGCATGTCATCCCAGGTGTGGAAGACCGACGCGGCCACGTCGAAGCCCGGCAGATAGGCCGAAACCTTGAGCGCGACCTCGCTGTTTTCCAAGCTCGCCGAGGGCTCGTCGGCCGCATCCTGACTGATCCGCACGGAATCGGGCACGGACTGGCTCACGGCCCAGGGGTTGTCGCCTTCGGGCAGCACCGCGGCCGTGAAAACCGGAATCACGATCAATTCCGTGTCGAACCATTGCCCCAAGAGGCGCAATTTCATGGCATCCACGGGCATACGGATTTCGTCCAGATCGCGGGTCATGGATTCGGTGTAGTCGGGCGGCGAAACAAGGTCCGTGACCTGCACCCCGTCGGCCTTGCCCCAGATGATGATCTGTCGGCCAACGCGCACGTCCCAGCCGTCACCGGCGTGCTCCAGCCACAGTTCATGCATTTCAACCTCGGTTTCCGCGTCGATGATCCAGTTTTTCTCCGCGTCCGCCGAGGCAAAGGCATAGATCCAGTCCAGCTCCGCCTCGGCCTCCAGGCGCAGCCTGGCCCTGGAAGTCACCTGGTCGTGAGGTTCGGAGATCCGCACGGACTGCATGGTCTCGGCCCAGCCCGAAATGTGCAGCCAGTCCGGCAAAATTTCGTCTCCGGCCCAGGCTGATCCGGAGCCCATCAGCAGGAACACAAGGGCCAGAATGGCCGTGAAATGCATGGCCGGTCACCGGATGCGCCCGCGCTCGATGGCGGAAACCTGGAACAAGGTGTCGTCAAGCCCGGCGTCGTAGCGGATGGAGGCCACTTCCATGACGGTCTTGTGCTCGCGGGACACATTGTCCATTTCCGAGCGCAGCAGAGTCCAAAATCCGTCCTGCTCCTTGAATTCCAGGGCGTTGTAGATTTTCACCACGCCGTCCTTGTCGAAATACTCGGATTTGAGGGTCATGAGCGCGGTCTTGCTGACCCAAACCACCCGGAGGGTGTACAAATCCTCGGGGTCCACGGGCACGGATTCGACTTTCCAGCAGTCGTGGCCCTGGATGGTTTCGGAACCGATCAGGGTGTGCGTGTCCTTGGCCACGGCCCGCTTGCCCATGTCGTCGTAGGTGAAGTCCGTGCCCATGAAATACTCGTTGCGCGAGGACCCGCTGATGCGGCGGACCTTTTTCATGGCCGGCATGTACAACCATTTGTCGTCGTCCTTGCCGATCTCCTCGTAATCCCAGGACAAATAGGCCGTGCCCCGGACGTCGGCGGGCTCGTCAAAAACCATGACCGACTTGCGGTCCGGGCCAAAGTCCTTGGACCAGCTTTCCACCTGGCGCACGCGCTGGCTGCCGCGCTTGTTGATGAGGGTCATGGTCATGGTCGAGGTCCGATCTTCGCCGTCGGCGCGGTTATAGGCCATGGTCATGATTTCCCGGCCGTCGGGATCGTCGGCCAGGGCCGGGGCGGCCATGAGGCAGAGGCCCGCCAGGCAGAGCCAGGTGGCCAGAGTGCGTCTGTTCATTGTGGTTTCTCCTGTGGTTTTGGGCGGGCGTCATGCCGTGCGCGCGATGTCGAGATCCATGTCGCCCATGGGCGTGGTCACGGTGCGTGAGTGCACGGACCGAAACCCGATTCGCAGCATGGACGCGGCGATTTCGCCCTGATCGAAATAAAAGGCCTGGCCCGAACTCAGGGCCGTGCCCAAGTGGCCCAGGAACATGTCCGGCTGGGTTCGTTCGTGAGTCAGTCCGTCCTGAAAGGCCATGAACACGCCGCCGGGTTTCAGGGCCGCGTGGATTTT
>RZYB01000337.1 GCA_009930495.1 Deltaproteobacteria bacterium | reverse complement strand
GGAATTATTCTTCACCAATTTTTAACTATTTTTGAATCAAGATGTAAACTAAATTAAAAAGCGTTTTCATGTGTTTACACAAAATAATTTATACTCTCGAGATTATATCGAAAATTTGTTGTTGCACTGTGTTGTTTTTAAGCCTGATAGTTCTATTATCATCTGTTTTAACCTCATACATTTTATTAATTTCTTTAATAGCCGTATTCATTGAAATATCACATTTTGCTTTTTTTAATACTCGTTCAAGTTCTTTATAAATCATATATGCCATAAAAGAGATGCATATATGCGCTTCAATGCGTTCTCTTAATCTGTGGTATATAGGTCTGATTTGAAGATCTGTTTTAGAAATGCGAAATGCTTTTTCTATTTTCCATAAATTATTATAATTATCTATAACTTGGGCTGAGGTCAAATCTGTGTTCGTTATATATCCTTTAAGTCCGTCCCACTTCTTATCTGTCTCCACTTTATTTTGATCAAGACTTAACCTAATCTCTCCTTCAAGTTTCAAAAATTTGTTATACCCCCGATTATTAATATTGGCTTTTGACAATTTTCCTGAAGCCATCCTTTTTTCAAGCTTAGCTAGTCCTCTTTCTCGATTAAATTGATCTTTTTTGGCTCTTTTTCCTGAATAGCTAATATGTAATCTGAGACCATCGCCTTTGTCTATATGAGTAAGCTGACCATCAACAAGTTCTAATCCTAATATTTGATTTCTAATGACGCTGCTTTCATTTTTAATTCGAGCTCCAATGATGAAACTATATCCACTTTCTGTCAATAACTCTATATTTGATTTTGATATCAGGCCGGAATCTGCAACAACAATAGGCTTATCTATATTGAACCGTGTAGCAAATTTTTTCAACACAGGAATTAGTGTATGTCCCTCAAAGGTGTTTCCTTCAAATAACTCATATCCTATTGGATATCCATCTTTTCCTACTAAAAGGCCAAGCATAATTTGTGGATGTTGGTGTTTCCCTTCCTTTGAAAACCCTGTAACTCTAAAATCATCCGGTTCGCTGGACTCAAAATATATTGTTGTCATATCATAAAAAACAACTCCAATTGTTCCACCCAAAATTGATCTAGTATATTTAAAAGAGAGATCTTCTATGGTTTTTTTTAACCTACGATTCAATTTATCTAAAAATCTATATATGCTATATACCGATACATCTTGCTTTCCGGTTTCATTTAAGTATTTAGCTAGGTTTAGCTTACTACCAGGTCGAGTTATCCTAGATATTACTAGATCTTTGAGCAGTGGTTCACATATATCACCATAGCCTATGTGATTATATATCTGGGTAAAGATTATATCTGGGCCGCAAATACGAACTGAGTCGTTACATAGCTCAGAAATATCTGAACTACTCGGAGAATCAAAAAGAGTTGCTCCATAAAGGCGAGGCATCTCATATAAAGCTTGATGATACATTTTTTCAACCTCGTCACGATTAGAGGATGAACCTATTGTCTTGATAACTTTATTACTTCTATTTATCTTTTGAATAATTTGAACACTTATTGTTCCGCTCTTATTCCGCTTTTTTCTTACGAACATGAACCAAAGATAAGCGAGACACCCAAAAACAACAAATAATTATTGATATAATACTGAAAATAAGCATGTTGTGTTTTGCGTCAAAAAAAACCGCACAAAACAGGAAAAAGGAAGGGAAATGTTAGATTTTCCCTGAATTGTTGATTTTTTTTCTTCACACGCTACGAATAGGAAGTTTAGAATCGGGCGACAAAGATAAAAA
>RZYB01000336.1 GCA_009930495.1 Deltaproteobacteria bacterium | reverse complement strand
CGCACAGCACGAAAAGAGCCGCCACAACAACACTCTGACACAGAATACGTTTCATAGAACCTCCAAATACGCTTTTTTTGCCCGCCATGGGCGCAATCCATTTCATTCAGCCAACGTCTCGCCCCACAGGGCCGCACCCAGGGCCCCGGTCATGTCCGGTTCGTCCGGAATGAGCAGGGTTTCACCCTCCACGGTTCCGGTCTGTTCGGCCAACAGGACGCGCATGCACGGGTTGTGCGCCACGCCGCCGACAAAAACCAGCGGTGGAGTCAGGCCGACCCGGTTCAGCATGTTCACCGTGCGCCGGGCAATGGCCAGATGCAGGCCCAGGGCGATGTTTTCGGGCCGCACGCCCTGGGCCATGAGGGACGTGGCCTCGGTCTCGGCAAAGACCGTGCACATGGAATTGATGATCGGTGGGTTGTCGCCGTCCAGGGCGTACGCGCCGAATTTCGGAATGGGGATCTGAAAAATCTGGGCCGTGTATTCCAGAAACTTGCCGGTGCCGGCGGCGCAGCGGTCGTTCATCTCAAACTTGGCCACCCGTCCGCCGGGCAACAGGGCCAGGGCCTTGGTGTCCTGGCCGCCGATATCGAGCACGGTCCGCCCTTGCGGGAAGCGGTGGTGCGCGCCCAGGCCGTGGGCCTTGATCTCGGTGATGGCGTCCACGGGGCATCCCAGATCCATGTCTTGGACAAGCTTTCTCCCGTAGCCCGTGGCCACGATGCGCCGCGCGTCCAGGCCGTCCAGCAGGCGTCGGACCTGGGCCACGGGATCAAAGGTGGTGGGAGCCTGTCGCGTGGCCGTCACTTCGCCCTGGCACAGACCCACCACCTCGATGGAACGGGAACCGATGTCGATGCCGAGAATCATAGTGTTTCCAGAAAGGCTTCGACCCGGGTTTTGAGCTGTTCCACGTCTTCCATGGAATAGTCCGTTTCAAGGGCCATGCTCGGAATGCCCACCGCTCCGAGCCGTTTTTCGACCTTGAAGGCCTCGTGGGCATAGGGCTGACAGAACATGAGCGTGTACTGGATGACGCCGTCGGCCTTGAGGTCGCGGGCCAGGGCGGCGACGTTGTCCAGGCGTTCCTGGTTGGGCGTAAAACAGGCGCAGTCGATCTTCATGTACCGGTCGGCCAGGGCGTCGAGCATTTCGTCCAGGGTCTGGCCGGATTCTTCGACCAGATCGCGGGTGTTGCGGGTGCCGATGCACGATTCCTCGCCCACGATGACCGCGCCGGAACTTTCGATGATGTACGGCAGCTTCCAGTTGGGCACGGCCATGGGACAACCCGACAGCATGAGTCGGGGCGCGGACGCGGGCGCGACACCCTCCCCGGCCTTGACGCGTTCGTCGAGCTGGTCGCAAAGGGCGTTGATGGACGCCGTGAACCGGACCGGATCGTCATAAAAACTGACCTGGTTGATGAGCAGTACGTCGCGGCCGGAAATGGGCGTGGGCACGGCCGCGCGCAGGCGGTTCAGACGCTGCAGGGCCTGGCGGCGGGCATTGACGGTCCTGATGGCCCCGGCCAGCTTGTCGACGGTGATTGTCCGGCCGGTCAGTTCTTCAAGACGGGCCATGTAGCGCCGCATTTCGGCCTTCCACAGCTCGCGGGCCGCTTCGGACTTGGTCTGCGGCACTTCCATGACATACATGGGCGCGTGGGCGGCAAAGGCCTCGTAGGCCTTTTTCTTGCCGTCGCAGGTTGTCTCGCCGACAATGAGATCACAGGATTCCGTGTACGGACACAGCCTGGCCAGCTTGAAACCGATGAA
>RZYB01000335.1 GCA_009930495.1 Deltaproteobacteria bacterium | reverse complement strand
TCGAAGTCCAGGGCGACCAGACCCAGATGAGCAGCCTGAGCTCCATGGCCTCCACCAACAACACCCTGCGTGTTGTCGATGTCACCTGGGCGGAAGGCAGCCTGGCCGATCTGACCATCGGCAACAGCGCGACCGACGCCGTTGTCCCCAACGCGGCTGGCGATAGTGCCCTGGATCTGACCAGCAATCTGAACTCCGCCCTGAAGGACGTGCAGATCTTCACCGCGACCAACAACAACTCCGCGACCCTGGCCAATGACGAAGTGGTGACCAACGATGTGACGCTGTACGCCCACATCTCCGACGAAGCCGTGGCCAAGTACATGGACCTCACGGACGTCGCGGCCGATCCCGCCATCGATAACGCCAACTTCGTGTACACCTTCGGCGCCGGTAACGATACACTCAACATCAACATCAGCAAGGCCAACCTCGCCGCTTCCGGAACCACCAACCGGGAAGACTTCGACATGGACATCGTGATGGGTGCCGGTGACGACGTCGTGGAAGCGCAGATTGGCGACGGTTTCGGCACGGCAACTTCCGCGTGGTACATCAACAGCAAAATGGATCAGAACCTCGGAATCGCCACCGAAGACGGAAACGACATCGTCCGGACCTATGGCGCCAGCTCCTGGGCCATTGACGCGGGCGCGGGTGATGACGCGGTTTACACCGACAACTCCGGCAACCAGGCCGACATCGCCTTCAACAACGGCCGCGCCACATGGGTTTTGAACACCGCCGATCAGGTTGGTGCCACCGCCGCCGCCCGGAATATCGACGACCTCGTCTCCGACGTGAACGACGATTACGCGCTGTACAAGTCCACGGTGACCGTGTCCTTCCGTGGCCTGACCGCCAGCGTGACGGTGGAAGACTACAACACCACCGACCTGGAACTGAACAACCTGATCAAGAAGGCCATCTCCGAAGATGTCCACCTGAGCAAGCTGATCGTCGCCGAGGACGGCCCGGCCAACACCCTGGTCATCAGCTCCCTGGTTGACGGTGACTTCACCGCCGCCGACTTCGCGGTTGCCATGACCGCTCCGGTCGAACTGCCCGCCATGGCTCCTGCCAGCCTCGCGGAATTCGCGGCGGCCAACGGCATCGACGCGGCCCTGATCACCAGCTCCGCCGACGTCCTCGCGGCCATCAACGCCGACCTGACCGCCTTCGCCATCAAGGGTGACTACATCAGCGCCTTCGCCAACGAAGACGCCGCCGGCGTCCTCGCGGACATCATCGGCGCCGACTCGGTCAATGCCAACAGCAACATCATCGTGGACGGTTCCGGCCAGGACGTCATCGTCCTGTCCACCAGCGGACTTGACCAGGAAGTCGTCAACCTGACCGCCGACGGCCAGGCCGATGTCATCTTCAACGCGACCAACGCCATCATCAATGGCCTGGAAATCAATGACATCGTTATCGCTTCCGACGGCTCGGTCACCACGGGTGCCACTGGCACGCTGACCGTCACGGCTGGCGGCGTTATTCCTCCGACACCTGGCGGAACGATCACCCTGACCGCCGGTACCACGGCGCCTGTCGCGGCCACGGCCGATGCCGACACCTTCGCGTTCAGCGTCGCCGCGGCCCAGGCACTGGAGGCGAACACACAGATCGAAATCACCGGATTTGACGCCGCCGCCGACGCGCTGCGCATCGATTCCGCTACAGCCCTGGGCACGGTCACTCTGGATCAGCTCAACGGTGTGGACGGCATCGCGGTGCAGGTCAATGGCATCACCGGCGAGACCCTGGTGAACTTTGGACCA
>RZYB01000334.1 GCA_009930495.1 Deltaproteobacteria bacterium | reverse complement strand
GTCAGCGGCGCAAGATTGTTCGTGATGAGCGGGATATTGGCCCCAAGTCGGGAGACGCGCTTGTTCACGTCCTCAAAGGGCTGGAGATACGGAATCTGGACCAGCACGAAAAACGCCTGTTCGAAGGGGTCCGCGATGGCCGCCGCCTTGTCCAGGATGAGCTGGAAACATTCGGTGATGACCTGCGGCATGGCCAGGGGAATGAAGACGGAGCCGCCGATGCGCACCGGCCGGGAGCGCAGACGCCCGGAGGCGTCCGGGTCGGGCAGCAGGTTTTCCGACAGGAGGCCGTGCAGACTGAGCATGGTGTGCGCGTCAAAACCCACGCGCTCGGCTTCGTCCAGCAGCAGTTCGATGGCCGCCTTGTGATTGAGGATCATCTGGGCGTCCTGGGCGTCCTTGCCTTCCGCGTGGCGGCCGAATTCAATCAGGCGCTGCGTGTCCAGGCGGGAATAGGTGTTGCCCTCCAGACGACTCGAAGCCCAGGACAGATCGATCAGCAGCCGATTCAGAATAGCCCGGCCATGCGTGCCCGCCGGTCGCCCAAAGGCCTCGGTCTCGCCAATGCGCCGCAAATGGCGTCTGGTGGTCTCGCTCAGATACCAGGTTGCATTGGGGACATAGTCGTCGAGGAAGCTCCGCTCGTAGCCGACCGGAGTCCGGCCGCTCCGGGGCCGCCGGACATAGGCCAGGATCTCCCGGCCTTCCTCGGACAGGGCAATGCCGCCGGTGGCGTCGTACGCGGCCACGGGCTCCGCCAGCATCGCATCGGGCGCGGTGGCGGCCGCTAGCCCGTAGACGGTGGCCCGGCCGCGACCGGACATGGTCACGGCCCCACAGGCCGCGAGTTCGGCCAGCCAGCGTTGCACCGTGCGCGGATGCGGCGGGTCGCGCAGCAAACCCCGGATGCCTGTGCTGGTCAGTCCGTCTGGATGGCAAAGCAGAACCCGCCGGATTTCTTCATGTCGTGGAGCGGAAAGAGGCATGCGTTACTCCTGCCGTGGATGATGACAAATCACGACATATTTCATGTCGCGATTTGTCGTAATTGGCAAGATTGGTGTCGTGATTCATGCCGAGCCGCATGCATCCCGACACGAAACAAAAAGGAGCCGCAGGTTCCCCCGCGATTCCCGTTAGCCCATCTCGGGCAATCTCACTCCCGCACGCCGCCGCGCAGCACATCGGCATGCAAGCGGGCCTGAATATACTGCGCCAACGCCGCCACGGCCCGGTCGCAGACCGGGAAGACCGGCACGCCGGCGGCCATGAGGGCGTCGCGCAGCGGGTCGTAGAGCCGGCCGCCGTCGATGACGCCGATGATGGGTTTGTCGCTGGCCTGGGCCACCTCGGGCAGGAGGCGGACGATGCTGGCCGGGGCCTTCAGGTCAAAGGCCGGAACGTCCGTGGCGGCCAGGGTGTGCATGGCGGGCGAGAGCGGATCGAGGCCGATGATGACCGCGTCCACGGCCGGATCATTCGCCAGGGTGGCGGCGGCCTGGGCGTGCAGCTCGTCGTCGGCGGCCGGGTTGATGTCCAGCGGGTTGGTGATGCCGACCAGCGTGTCCAGCTTCTTGGCGGCCAGCGCGTCGCGCAGGGCGTCCACGGTTTGTGGGGCCAGGGTGGTCAGCTGCATGGCGTAGTCGTCGCTCAAAATGGAGTCGGCCATGCCCACAGCCTCGAAGCCTGCGCCGCTGACGGCGGCCAGCCGGTTGCCGCGAATCCGCTTGCCGTACAGGTTCTCGGCCAGGAGGAAGAGATCCTGGAACTGGTTGAAATTCTGGGCC
>RZYB01000333.1 GCA_009930495.1 Deltaproteobacteria bacterium | reverse complement strand
GTGCCATGCTCACATCATGTCAACGACGAACCCCGAGCTGATCACCAGCCCCGAAGCTGGGCGCATGATCGGTCGCTCCGCACGCACCATTCACCGACTCGTCGAGTCCGGCGCGCTGACCCCAGCCGTCCGTCTCCCCGGTCCGAACGGCGCTCTCCTGTTCCGGCGCGAGGACATCGAAGCTCTCGCCGAGAAGCGCGGCGCGGCATGAGCGTCCCCACCGTCGCGCTCACCGTCACCGAATCCGACCGCCTCGCCGAGTGTGAGGCCACCATCGAACGCGGGTTCCAGACGTTCGCGGAGGTCGGGACGGCGCTGCTGGAGATCCGCGACGCCCGGCTGTACCGCTCGGAGTTCGGCACGTTCGAGGCGTACTGCCAATCGCGATGGGGGTGGAACCGCCACCGCGCGTCGCAGCTAATCGGCGCGGCCCACGTGGTTACAAATGTAACCAGCCTCGGCGCGCCAGCCCCTGCCAATGAAGGCCAGGCCCGCGAGCTGGTCGGGCTTCCCGCTGAGACCGTTACAAATGTAACGGTTCTCGGCGCCGTCGCCCCCGCCAATGAAGGCCAGGCCCGCGAGCTGGTCGGGCTTCCCGCTGAGACCGCCGCCGCCGTGATGACTGCCGCCGTGGACGCCACTGACGGGAAGCCCACCGCCGCCGCGATCCGCGAGGCCCGCGAGGAGATCGCACCCAAGCCCAAGCACGTCGTCACGGAAACGCGCACCACCGTCGAAACGCTCACCGTGGACGCCGAGACGGGCGAACTACTCGACCAGCCCGAGCCGGCACCAAAACTCCCGCCCATCCGCAAACCCGCGTGGCAACTGGCGGCCGAAGCGGAACGCCAGAACGCGGAGCAGGAAGTGCGCTCAATCGCGGCGGCACTAATGAACCTCTCCAGCGTGCAGTACCCCGAAGCTCGCACACGCATCCGTGCCGCGTTCGCAAAACACGCGGACGCCGCGCCGCCCAACGACCGCGCCATGCACAACCCCAATCGCATCCGGGACCTCGCCGGATGGCTCAACACCTACGCCGACGAGATGGAGCGCTAGCCATGACCGACTACGAACTCGACTTCGAGTGGGACACCACCGTTACCCGCGTCTACCAGGAAGTGATCGCCGAAGCCGACCCGGACGACGGCGTGGGCCGACAGGAAGCCTTCACCACCGCAGCAAACCGCATTCAGGACATGGTGAACGCCGGAGAGCTGTTCGTTGACGTGTCCCAAGCGATCCGTGCTGCGTTGGAACGCGCCGACAAGTCGCAGGGGCGCGCCGCTGACGCCGTTATCAAGCGTCTCGCAACCGGGCAGGACGACCTCGGGCTGGACGACGACCCGACCCTGAACATCGTCGTCATTCTCGGAGACGGGAAGCGCAAGCCGTGGCGCAACGTCACCGCCGACGACCTCCGGGACATGGACCGCATCAGGTACCACAACTACCGCAAGCAGGCGGTCGCCTATGACGAATGGCGCGAATCCTATGACGCCGTGCTTCCCATCGTCTCCCGCCACGGGACCGTCGGCACCGCTGCGTCGAGGGGCGCATTCGACCACATGGCAGAGACCGCAGCCTGATCTTCCGGTGGCCCCACAAGCCTCCTCGGAGTGGATACCCGACCGTGGGGCCACCGGAACCACACCCCCGGTGGTCGGGGACCGCCTGCAAGCTCCCCGGCCACCGGCCAACCACCCAAAGAAGGGACCCCCGTGAACCCCGCGACACTCATCATCGGCTGGGCCATCGTGCTCGGCATCTTCCTCGGCATCCTCGCCGCCATG
>RZYB01000332.1 GCA_009930495.1 Deltaproteobacteria bacterium | reverse complement strand
AGCCCCATAGACGCGCTCAATCTCTGCAGTCAGCTTCGGCAGCGCCTCGTCGGCAAGGAGTTTCCCATCCTCCATCATCTTGTTGAGTTCGGCAGTAGATACTCCCATGGCCTTGGCCATGAGGTTCAACGCGCCGGGGAGTCTTTCGCCCAACTGCCCGCGCAACTCTTCAGCCTGGATCTTGCCCTTGCTCATCATCTGCTGAAGTGCCCGGAGTGTTCCGTGCGTGTCATCAGCAGACAACCCCAAGGCAGTGGACGCGGCGGCAATGGCAGAGAACATCTTGCGGACGTTCTCACCTTCCATCGCCGTTCCGCGTGCTGCAGCCATGACATTCTTGAACTCAGGAGCGAGTGCGTAGAAATTCTGACCGAGGCGTCCGGCCTCTTCACGCAGGAATGACAGTGTTTCAGCTGCAGCGGCCTGACTACCAGTGACCGCCACGAAGGACCGTTGCAGGCTGTCCATGGCGATGCCAGCGTCAAGCACGGCGCGGGAGAACTCAATGACTGTCTGGACGGAGAAGTAGGCGAGGGCGGCTTGCGCTGCCGTGCCGAGCATGGAGAGCGAAGACGACGCAGACCGTGACGCGCCGTTGACCGCTGAGATTCCGGCTGCACTGACGCCCATCTGCTTGCCGAGTTGCGACACCTCTTTTGCAGACAGGTTCGCGGCCTTGGCGATGTTGCGGAGCGCAGTTTCCTGAGCCTTCGCAGCGGACGTTTGAAGCATACGGGACTGAAGATCGCGAAAAGCCTTTTCAGACAAGCCCGTCAGCCGCTGCATGTCCTTGAGGTCGGCACCAATGGCACCGAACTCCTTCCCTGTCAGCTTTGACGCATTGGAAAGAGTATTGAGGTTACGGACAATGCCGTTGATATTCTGCTTGAGTTGGGCAGGAGAGAGGGCGTTGTTCAGGGCATTGGACATGCCCGTGGCCTGCTCCGTGACATGCTGCCTGGCTGTGGCCAAGTCTTTGCGGAGCTGGGTAGAGTCGCCACGGATCTCGACATAGATACCGGAAATTTTAGCCATGGCCTACCCCTTCTTCGTCTGTTCGCGGAGTTTCAGGATTGCATAGACAACGCCATTCTCAAGCGCAGGCCGCATAAACGGATGCGGCGGCACGCGACCGCCTTCAAGTTTTCCTGGGGGAATGGCGACATGACCGTATTCGACGAGGTGGGCGTGAGGTGCGCGGGCCTGGACGATGTAGCCGCCGTCTTCGTACTTCGAGACTTTGAGTTTGGTCTTTTTGCGGAGCATCCCCGTCTTGTCGTGGTACGCCAGTGTGGTCTGGGCCTCACGTTCGACGTACTCGGCAATGTCCTTGAGGTTCGCGTCCATGGCGTCCATGACTTCAGCAATGGTCGCGTCAAGGCCAGCGATGTCCTTCACCTGTACTGTTGCCGAAAGCATCCCCATGACCTACCCCCTTGACTCCCGAAGACCTTTGAGCGCGGCCCGCTCCATCGTCTGTATCCCGTCGAAAATATCTTGGCGTTCTGTTCTGGGCACTTCCCGCAGACGGAGCACTGTCGGAAGGGCCGTGTAGTCGAGCCCGGTTGCGCCTCCGGGGCCGACACGCCATTGGGTCAGCATGTCCATGAACACGGAAACAATTTGCAGGTTGTCCGGGAAGATGCCGTCAGCCACTTGGTATGTCTCGGACTCTTCAATCAGGTCGGCAGGCAAGCCAAGCCGCGAGGCGGCATCGTCCGGCGAATTGCCGTTGCCGCAGCACAGGGCCACGGCAACGGCTTCTAGTTTTTTACACGCGACTCAAGGACCAGCTTGTTGTAGGCGACGATGATTTCGCCAGC
>RZYB01000331.1 GCA_009930495.1 Deltaproteobacteria bacterium | reverse complement strand
CTCGACCGGGGGCCCTATGCCGGCGGTATCGGCTGGATCGGCCTGGATCAGGGCACGGTCAATCTGGACACGGGCATCACCATCCGCTCCCTGTGGGTGGAAAACGGCCGCATCCATTGGCAGGCCGGCGCCGGACTCGTCTTTGATTCAGACCCTGAAAAAGAATGGCAGGAATGCCACAACAAGGCCAGGGCCATCCTGAAGGCCATCACCAACACCGGAGGCGGCGATGATTTTGCTGATCGACAATCTTGACTCGTTTACTTTCAACCTGGTTCAGGTCTTCCAATCTTTGGGCGCAAGCCCCTTGGTGCTGCGTAACAACGACCCCGAACTCCTGAACCTGGCCACGGACCCGACGCTGCACGGCGTGATTCTGTCCCCCGGTCCGAGTCATCCGCGCAACACCGGACTGTGTCTGCGCTTTTTGGACCTGATTCCGCGCGCGATCCCGGTCCTGGGCGTGTGCCTCGGCCACCAGACCCTGGCGCATCACGGCGGCGCGAACGTGGGCGCGGCCCGACGCATCATGCACGGCAAGACCTCGGACATTGTCCACGACGGGACTGGCATTTTCCGCGATCTGCCCAACCCCTTGCGCATCGGCCGCTATCATTCCCTGGCCGTGCACGAAGAGGGCCGGACCGACCTGCCCTTCACCGTCACCGCGCGGACCGCGGACCACGAAGTCATGGCCCTGCGTTTCACCGACCGACCCTGGTTCGGAGTGCAATTCCATCCGGAATCGGTGTTGTCTCCGGAAGGGCCCAAACTTCTCCATAACTTTCTCAAACTGTGCGCGTAAGCACGGGAGTATCGCATGAACACCATCAGCCATATCCTGGAACACCTGACCACGGGGGCGGATCTGTCCACGCAACAGGCAAGGGAGGCCTTCGACCTGCTTTTGACCGGCGAAGTCTCCCCCATTCAGGCCGGAGCCTTTCTCATGGGCCTGCGGGCCAAGGGCGAAACCGCCGCCGAACTCTCGGCCGCCGTGGACGCGGCCCTGGGCCAGGCCAAACTCATTTCCGGTCTGACAGGCAAACGCATCGACACCTGCGGCACGGGGGGTGACGGTCGTCACAGCTTCAACTGCTCCACGGCCGTGTCCTTCTTCCTGGCCGACCTGGGCTATCAGGTCGTCAAGCACGGCAACCGCGCCGTATCGAGCACCTGCGGCAGCGCCGACGTGGTCGAGGATCTGGGCTACCCCCTGGTCACGGACCCCGAGGCCGCACGCGAGGAACTGGCCCGACGCAACTTCGTCTTCCTCTTCGCCCCACACTTCCATCCGGCCTTCCGCCACGTGGGGCCGGTGCGCCAACAGCTCGGGCTGCGCACCATCTTCAACCTCATGGGGCCTCTATTGAATCCCGCCCTGCCCACGCATCAACTTCTGGGCGTGCCGGATTTCCGCTTCGCGCCCATGATTGCCCAGGTGCTGGCCGGTCGGCCCGGTTTGGACAAGGCGGCCGTAGTACACGGCGCGGGAGGATTCGACGAACTCACGCCCTGCGGACCTGGGCAGGCCCTGTTCGTGGAGCACGGCGCGGTTCGCCTCGCGGTTGTCGATCCGGCGGAACTGGGGATCACCCCGTGCGCGGCCGTGGAGCTGTCCTGCGCCGATAAAAACGACGCCCTGCGCCGACAGCGCGAGGTGCTGGCCGGCCACGGAACGGGGCCCCTGCAAGACATGGTCGCCCTGAACCTGGGCATGGCCCTGCACCTGCTGGAGGACCACCTGCCCTTGAACGAGGCCGTCCGGGAAGCCAAAATCCATGTTGGTCGCGGCCTGTCCCGAGGAGTCGCTCATGCTTGAGACGTTCCGACGTGCCAAGGAAAA
>RZYB01000330.1 GCA_009930495.1 Deltaproteobacteria bacterium | reverse complement strand
GCGCATGTGACGCTCGGCCTTCTCCGCCCGGAGCAGCGCGAGCAGGATCTTCTCTGGCGTCGAGCCGGTTCTGCGTCCTTGCTCAAGCAGTTCGTCATAGGCGCTGTGAGCCCCGTTCAGACCCAGTTCCTTGAGCATGCCCAGCACGTCATTGCGCAGCATGTGCACCCCGCAGGAGGCGATCGTAGCGACCGCAGTCGGCAACAGGCATGCATCCGAGCTCCAGGCGCGAGGGGATGCTGACCACCGGTGCAGGCTCGTCATCCTGCTGACGGTTGAGGATGCTCAAAACCGCGTCCTTGCTCACGGTGCGCTGGTTTAGCGCCGTCCGGCAGGCCTCAGCGACCACGTCGAGGCCGTGGCTGGGGACGGCGGTGAGAATCCCGGCGAACTGGCGGTCCCAGTCGTCGTAACGTCGCAAGACCTCGCGAACCTGCTCGATGGCCTCAGGCAGTGCCCACGCCGTAAACGGGGCGCCGTTACGCAGCGCCCCTGGCTTGCGATCAAGCAGGGGGACGTAGTGCCAGGGATCGTAGATGGTCTTGTCGCGACCGAACTCCCGTTTGTGCTCAGCGATCAGCTTGCCGCCTTCCACGACCTTGAGCCTTCCCGCGTAAGCCTTGACCTGCACGACCTTGCCAGCCGCCTCGCACGGCACGCTGTAGCGGTTGCGGTCGAAGTGCACCAGACAGGTCGAAGACACCCGGCAATGCTCCAGGCGGTAGCCATCGAACTCCTTGGGTGCCCGGATCAACATCTCACGCTCTGCTTCAAAGACTTCCCAGACCGTCTTGTCGCGCAGTTCCGGATGCTGTTGACTCTTGGCCCAGCCCACGGCCCGCTCAAGCAGGTATTCGTTGAGCTCCTCGATGCTGGCGAATTTCGTGCGACCCGCCAGAAAGCGTTTGCGCATGAGCCCGACCGAGTTCTCCACCTGCCCCTTTTCCCAGCCGGCCGCAGGCGTGCACATGATCGGCTCGACGAGGTAATGGGCGCACAACTCTTCGAAGCGCGGGTTGAGTTCCCGGAGCTTGCCGCGCAGCACTTTCGACACGGCGGTGGTCATGTTATCGTAGATGCCGTGGCCGCATGCGCCGCCAATGAAATCGAAGGCGCGGTTGTGGGCCTCGAAGACCATCTCCATGGTCTCGCGGGGAAAACCCTGGCAGAAGAGAAGGCGGCTATGGCACAGGCGCATGTGCGACACCTTGATGGCCATGGGCAGCCCGCCGATCTCCAGTTGCTCATGGCTCCAGTCGAACTGATAGGCCTTGCCTGGTGCAAATTCCAGAGGCACGTAGGCGTCCGGCGCCTTGAGCCCCGCCTCCTCCCGCCAACGCCGTATGAACCGTCTCACGGCGTCGTAGCCACCCTCGTAGCCCTGTCCCTGAAGCTGCTCGAACAGGACCTTGGCCGTGCGTCGGTACTTCTTGGGCTGTTTGGCGTCGTGCTCCAACTGCTCAACGACCCAATCCGTGAACCCTTCCATCTTCGGCATGGGCTGCACCGTGCGATGATATTCAAACTTGGTCGCGTCGGACCGGAGGACCTTGCGGACCGTGTTCCGGCTCAGGTTGAAGTCCCTGGCGATCTGCCCAATCGACTTCTCGTCTCGGCCATGGGCCAGCTTGATCTTGCGTATTGTCTCCACCGTCAGCATCTCCTCGTCTTCCCTCCATGGCGTTCAGTCGAACGACCTTGAAGGGCTTGCCGGAGACGGTCAATTTTCGATGCCGATTACTGCGAGAGGTGGGTCATTATTGCATGCCGATTCACAAATACTTCATCGTTGGCATTCCTTGCACACCAATGCGAGGCTCGAAGGCTACAATGGCCTGTTCCAGGCGGCGAGAGCCAGAGCCCGAGGATACCGAAA
>RZYB01000329.1 GCA_009930495.1 Deltaproteobacteria bacterium | reverse complement strand
CCCGGCCCCGCCCTCGCCGAAGCAGTAGTTGGAGTGCGGATTGACCAGACCTTGGGAATAAATTTTCTTGATGTCCTTGAGCCGGGCGCGCGCGTCCCGACCGCGTTCCAGGACAATGGGTTTGATGCCGGCCTCAAGTAGGGTCAGGGCCGCGAAATACCCGCCCGGCCCGGCCCCGACCACGATGACCCGGTGGTTGCCAAGGGCCTTGGGCTGAAAGGTCGCGCCTTGCCTGTCCTGGCCGCCGATGGCCACGCGCAGCAGAAAACGCGGCATGCGCGCCCGGGCGTCGATGGACCGGCGTTCGACCTGGACGCGGACGAGGCCGTCATCGCTCAGTGCTGCCTTGGCCAGGGCCAGGGCGCGGATGGCCTGGCGGTCCTTGATGTGGTCCGGATCAACCAGAATCTCAACATGGATCGGTTCCATCAGTTTCTCCCCGAGGGTAAAAAGGATGCAAGCGCGGCGGTCATGATGGCCAGGGCCGAAGCCTTGGGCGCGCGCGGGTTGAGATGATCGATGACGCCCCAGACCCGTTGGTTCGACAGGTGTTCGATGGCCTGGCTGTTCTCGGCCCGTTCCTCGGCGGAGGCGGCGTTGTGCGGGTCCATGAGCACGGCACCCAGACAGGCCAGACCGGCGTCGGCCACGGCGCGCAGGGTCAGAACCGTGTGGTTGATGGTGCCCAGGGACGCCCGGCCTACCACCAGCACCGTGGCTCCGAGATCGCGGGCGAAGTCGAGCATGGTCCAGGATGCGGTTACGGGCACCAGGATGCCGCCCGCGCCTTCGACCACGGTTATGGGATGGCGGCCTGCGTGGTCGGTGACGAAATCCAGCAACTTGGCCGGGGCCACGGGGGCACCGGCGAAAAGCGGGGCCTTGGGCGCGGGCCGACACACGCCCGTGGCCTGGGCCGGAGTCATGCCCTGGGGCAGACCGCCGGGCAGATGGGCGGCGATGAAGGCCGCGTCCGAACCGTGGGTCGGGTCCGTACACCCGGTTTGGATTGGCTTGAGATAGACCGCTCCGTGGGGACCAAGCACATGCAGGGCCAGGAGACTGGCCACGGTTTTGCCTACGTCCGTGTCCGTGCCGGTAATGAAAAGAATGCTCATGAGATGCTCCGATTGGCCTGGACCAGGGCGTCGCGCAGCCGGGTGATATGTTCGAGTGTATGGTCGCGGGTCAGGCAGACGCGCAGGATGGCCCGGCCCAGGGGCACTGTGGGGTAGCGGGCCGCGAACACCAGGATGCCGGCGTCACGCAGGGCCTGGGCCAGATGCTGGCAGCGGTTTTCATCACCGACACGTACGGCCAGGATGTGCGCGCTTCCGGCCATGTCGAACCCGGCTTCGGTCAGGCGTGCGCGGGCCTGTTCGGACATGGCTGCCAGGTGGGCGCGGCGGTCGTCGGCCGTGCTCACGCGAGTCAGCATATACGCGGCCATGTCTCCGAACCAGGGCGGCAGGGCCGTGGTATAGATGAATCCCTGACCGAAATTGATGAGATACTCGCGCACGACACGCGGCAGGAGGAGAAAGGCCCCGAACAGGCCAAATGCCTTGCCGAAGGTGCCGACGACGATGTCGGCCACGCCATGGGACAGGCCGCGCCCACCGGGTCCAAGCACGCCCACGGCGTGGGCCTCGTCGACGATGGAAATAAAGTTAAAGCGACGCTTGAGTTTTTTGAGGACTTCGAAGTCCGGGCTGTCGCCGTCCATGCTGAACAGGGACTCGGTCAGGACCGCGCTGGCCGGGTGTATCTGGAGCAGTTTTTCCAGATGCGACATGCGGTTGTGCCGGAAGGTGTGAAAGGCGGCTCCACTGTGACGCACGCCGGCCATGGTGCTGGTGTGGGCGCGTTTGTCCAGAATAAGGGTG
>RZYB01000328.1 GCA_009930495.1 Deltaproteobacteria bacterium | reverse complement strand
CACGACGCCGCAACGCGGACATTCTGTCGCGGACGCGTCCAATTCAAATTGGCATTTGGGACAGGGTATGCGCATCGTGCCTCCGTGGCACACGGTTTCGTAAAACGGGTGTGGTCAAAACAGTGGATCAGTCCTGGTTGTCAGGGCTCCCGCAATTCGGTCATGATCAGCCCGACAAAACCGCCTGTGGCGTTCCTGTAATCCCAGCCGAGATGGGCCCCGCACTGACGGCAAAAGGCAAACCTCCACGGATATCCGGGAAACCACGTGAATTCGGGCGTAAATTCGCCCTCGAAACGACAGCCCGGAGCCAGGGCGAAGCATCCGACTTCAAACAGAATGCCCGCCGGATTGAACACGGTGTGCAGATGCTTGCCATTCATGGCGATTCGGTCTTGATTCTTCGCCACGGGAAGGCCACAGGTTCGACAGAGCAGGGCGCGGCCATCGGCCTCATCGAGCCGGGGCGCGTCACTGACGGCAACGCCTGTCCCGGCATCAAAAAGGAAAACATTCGGCCATGACCAGTGCATGGCCAAAAACCTATCCCAATCCAAATCCGAAGCAAAGAGGAGACCTCATGAGCATGCTCGACCTGCGCTTGGCCCAAGCCCAAATCCTGACCCTGGTCTGGGAGCAAACCGCCGCTCGTTTCGGCCGGGACGAGGCCACCGCCATTCTGGCAGCAGCCTTGGCCGATGACGCCCGCGCGGCTGGCGCGGCCTTTGCGCGGCAGGCCCCGCACGGTCCCGATCTGGCCCATTTCGCCACGGTTTTGGACCGGTGGCGTGAAGGGGACGCGCTGCGCATCGCGGATGTCGTCCTGGCCGAAACCACCCTGTCCTTTACGGTCACGGATTGCGCCTATGCCCGTGGCTACGCGGACATGGGCCTGCCCCCGGATCTCATTCCCCTGCTGTCCTGCGTCCGCGACGAACCCTTTGCCCAAGGCTACAGCCCTCATCTGTCCATGCACCGGCCCTTCACCATTGCCGGGGGCGCGGCCGGATGCCGCTTCATATTTACGTGGCTGGCGTAAACCTACAAAAATATCTATTTAATTTCAGAATATTATCGTTGTTAGCAACAAGACGAACACGACCGGCGGCGCAATGTTCCCATCCGTGTTTGCGTTGTGTTCCTTGCGTGTTCGTATCCCGTTCCTACGACTGATCCGACATTCTGCCACGCCAAAAGCCCAGATGCCTGTTCCTTGCGCGGATCATTTTTTTTGCAAACAATAACCTACAAAATTTCGAACATGTTTTTTTCATATATTTCAGAGTAATATTTATTTTACAAACAAAGTGTCGGGCATCTTCGGCCTTCAGAAAAACTGTTCCCGTGTTGGTCATTCCGTGTTTCTCATCTGTTCGTAACTCGGCCACATTTGTTCACAACGTGTTCGGGGCGTGTGTTCGTGGCATCTTTTCGCGGACCCGCATCGAATTGGACAGGCTTCAAACAATTCCCAGGGAGCATGCATGGCGAAAAAAAATGCACGGCGTCCATGGAGCGGACGCCGTGCACCAAAAAGGAGCAGGGATAAAACGTCAGGGCAAAAGTGCCTGCCCCGCCTTGACCGCCAGATCGTAAACCGGTGCCGGCATGATGCCGAGGAGCAGGATTACCGCCGCGAACACTGTGCCAAGTACCATGCCGCCGTCCTTGGCCGGCGCGGGCTCGGCCGCCGGGTCGTGGGTGTAGGCATGGCGGACCAGGCTCAGGTAGAAGTAGATGGAAATGGCCGTGTTCAGGGCCGCGACGATGACCAGCCAGTCATAGCCATGTCCCCAGGCCGCCGTGAGCAGGAAGAGCTTGCCCATGAATCCGGCCGTTGGCGGCAGGCCCACCAGGGAAAAGGCGGCCACGGCCAGGACAAAGGCCAG
>RZYB01000327.1 GCA_009930495.1 Deltaproteobacteria bacterium | reverse complement strand
ACCTTTGGCGGCGTGGTCGCGGACATGGACGACGCCCTGAAAGCCCGTACCCAGGCCTTCATCAAACGCCTGCGCGACCGCCTGCCCATGTACAAGGCCCTGGTCACGGACAACTTCATCCTGCTGGGCCGGGTCGAGGACATCGGCCATATCTCCAAGGACATGGCCGTGCGCTACGGGGCCACCGGACCGGTCCTGCGCGGCAGCGGCGTGGCCCATGACGTGCGCCGGGCCGAGCCCTATTCGGTCTATCCGGAACTGGATTTCATCGTCCCGACCAGCGACCGCACCGACGCCCTGGGGCGTTATCTCGTGCGCATGCAGGAGTTGGAACAGAGCCTGAACATCATCGAACAGGCCCTTATGCAGATGCCCGAGGGCGAAATCCAGGCCAAAATGCCCAAGAAGCCCAAGGTTCCGGCCGGTGAAGTCTATTTCGCCGTGGAAGGAGCCCGGGGCAAGATCGGCTGCTACCTGCAAAGCGACGGCGGTAACAACCCGTACCGGATCAAACTCCGCGCCCCGAGCTTTTCCAACCTGAGCCTGTTCGCCGAACTGAGCCAAGGCACGCTTTTGGCGGACGCCGTGTCCATCCTGGGCAGCCTGGACCTCGTCATCCCGGAGATTGACCGATGATCGACCCGCAATTTCTGCGCATTCTCATAGCACTTGTCGGCATTCTGGCCTTCGTGGCGTTGAATGCCCTGGCCCTGGTCTATGCCGAGCGAAAAATCGCCGGCCATGTCCAGCGCCGTCCCGGTCCGTACGAAGTCGGACCGCACGGCATCCTCCAACCCCTGGCCGATGGCCTCAAACTGATGGGCAAACAACTGGCCACGCCCCGCGACGCGGACCCGGTCATCTTCTGGCTGGCCCCGATCCTGTGCTTCATGCCCGTGGCCCTGTGCATCTTCCCCATTCCCTTCGGACCGGATCTGGTCGCCCTGGATATGAACCTGGGCATCGTGCTCATCCTGGCCTTTGCCGGATTGGGCGTCTTGTCCCTGTGCCTAGCCGGATGGGGCTCCAACAACAAATGGAGCTTGCTCGGCGCGGCCCGGGCCGTGGCCCAGAACGTGGCCTATGAAATCCCGCTTCTGCTGGCCGTGCTCTCGGTCGCCTTCATGACCGGCAGCCTGAATCTGGCCACCATTTCCGGTGGGCAGGGAGCGTGGCCCTGGCAATGGAACGTGCTGCTGAATCCCTTGGGATTCATCATCTACTTCATCTGCGCCCTGGCCGAGACCAACCGCGCCCCCTTTGACCTGCCCGAAGCCGAAAGCGAACTGACCGCCGGCTTCCACACCGAATATTCGGGTATGGGGTTTGGCCTGTTCTTCCTGGCCGAATACGCCAATATGATCGTGGTCTGCGCCGTGGCCACGGTGCTCTTCCTGGGCGGTTGGAACGGGCCCTTTGCGCCCGGTTGGTGGTGGTTTCTGCTCAAGATGTATGCGCTGATCTTCCTGATCATCCAGATCCGGTGGACCTATCCGCGCGTGCGCTTCGATCAGCTCCTGAACCTGTGCTGGAAATGGCTCGTGCCCCTGGCGCTGGTGAACCTTGTGTACGTCAGCATCATCGTCAAACTCTAGGAGGCATGCGTGTACCAACTCGATGACATTAAACGCGCGGCCCAAGGTATGTGGTCCCTCATCGTGGGCCTCAATATCACGGGAAAATACTTCCTGAAGCCCAACGTGACCATCCACTATCCGCGCCAGGAAGTGGACAATCTGGCCACGTTCCGGGGCCATATCGAACTGATCCCGGATGACAACGACCCCATGACCCCGCGCTGCATTTCCTGCGGCTCCTGCGCCAAGGCCTGCCCGTCCGGGTGCATCACCGTGATCAAAAAAAAGGCCCCGGCCCCCACGCCCGAGGAAGCGG
>RZYB01000326.1 GCA_009930495.1 Deltaproteobacteria bacterium | reverse complement strand
TCACCCCCGCGCCAACTGCCCCAGCCTCTTGAGTGACCTCCGGACCTCTTCATCCATGACCAGCCCGCAATTCAGGCGTACGAAGCGCTCGAAGCGGTCTGTCATGCCGAAAAGCATGCCTGGCGAGATGCCGATGCCTTCTGCTGCCGCGCGGTGGTAGAGGGTCGTGCCGGTGGCCGCGTCTTCGGGCAGTTCCACCCAGAGCATGAAGCCGCCGCGCGGGTGCGTGGCCCTGGTTCCGGGTGGAAAGTATTGGGCCACGGCGGCGCGCATGGCGTCGACCTGTTCCCGCAAGGCGCGGTTCAGGCGTAGCAGATGTCGTTCGTACAAGCCTTTCTCCAGATACTCGGCCACGGCCAGTTCCACGGGCGTGACCGAGGCAAAGGTGGTCATGGCCTTGAGTTCCAGCATCCGACCACCCAATCCCTGCCCCGGAAGCAGGTAGCCCGTGCGGTAGCCGGGGGCCAGTGCCTTGGAAAACGAGGACACCAGCGTGACCACGCCGTGGCGGTCAAAGGCCTTGCACGCGGGAGGGCGCGCGCCCTGAAAGGTGATGTCGCCGTACACGTCGTCCTCGATGAGCGGCACGTTTCTGGCCGTCAGTATTTCGACCAGGGCGCGCTTGTCGTCGGCGGCCATCAGACTGCCGTCCGGGTTGTTCCAGGTCGGGGAGAGCACGCAGGCCGCGATGGAAAAACGGTCCAGGGCGGCAGTCAGCTCGTGCAGACTGATGCCGGTGGCCGGGTGGCTTGGGATTTCGACCACCCGCAGGCCCAGCACTTCGATCATCTGCAAAAAGAAATGGTACGTCGGCGCGGCGATGAGCACGGTGTCGCCCGGATGGGTCAGCACGCGCAGGGCCATGGACAGAGCCTCGGTGGCGCCACAGGTGGTGATCAGCTCCTCGGGCGCGGCGCTGACTCCGGCCAGGGCCAGCCGCCGGGCGATCTGGCGGCGCAGTTCCGGACATCCGGCCACCTGCCCGTAGTTGGCGCTGCGGGTGGGCTGCCGCCTGAGCACCGAGGCCAGGACGCGGCCCATGTCCTTGTCCGGCAGAAGTTCCGGACTGACCTGGGCCAGCCCCAGGGGCAGGATGCCCTCGCGGCCCATGACGTCCATGGCCCGGCGGATCAGTTCGCCCCTGCGCACCACGTGCACGGCGGGTTCCTCGCTTTGGGGCGTTCCGGCGGAGGGCAGGTTGTCCGGTTGACGGCGCACGAAATAGCCCGAGCGCGGCCGGGCCTCCAGCACTCCGCGCTGTTCCAGAATGGCATAGGCCTGGGTGGCCGTGGTCAGGGACACGCCCGTGCTTTGCGCGGTTTCACGCAGGGACGGTGCCTTTGTCCCAGGGGCCAGCGCGCCGGACTCGATCAGGGCAACAATGCGCTGCTCCACGATTTGATAGCGCAGGGGTTCTGCCGGACCTCGATATCCTGCCATGGGTTTTCCTCATCTGTATTGATAAAAAAGATAAAAACTGTCGCTGTCATCATGACAGAACGCGGCGCAGATTCCAAGCCTGTCTGGGCTCTCGACCTGGCGCGGTCCGCGAGCCTGTTTTTCGTCACTGTCACACAGCGCGGTTTGCATGCCCGCGCCGCGCGCAAACCGATCAAGGAGTCTTCAATGCACGTTCAATCCACGATGACCGGCCGGGACATGGCCCTGGCTCTGGCCGTGGTTCTGGTCTGGGCCCTCAACTTTCTGGTCATTCGGCTGGGGTTGCAGGATCTGCCGCCGCTTTTTTTCGCGGGGCTGCGCTTCACCATCACCGCCTTTCCGGCCGTTTTCCTCTTTGGGCGTAACGGCATGCCCTGGCGGCTCATTCTCGGGGCCGGGGCCTGCATTGGCGTGGGGTATTTTTCCCTGCTCTTCGTGGGCATGAAGCTGGGCATGCCGCCG
>RZYB01000325.1 GCA_009930495.1 Deltaproteobacteria bacterium | reverse complement strand
GCGGCTGGCGGGATCGTCCGCAAGGGACGGACGGAAAGCCAAACCTATCAGGCGGCCGGGATCGTCGTGGCGGCGTCCGGCCCCGCCCTCCGCATCCTAATATGAAGCCGTCTCCCGAACGGGCGGGAGCGACGCGGTGCCTCCAGCGGTAGCCGCCCCGGTTGGAGCCGGGGACGATAGAGGCGGGCCGGACGCGTGGCATTCTGCACCGGAGCCATCCCCGCGACGCGCGCAGGGTGACAAGGTACGACAAGCCATCGCGCCGGCCGCCCGAAAGAGGTTCACGGGATTTCCGTGCGTCCGGTGTACGGCGACGTCTTGGAGAGGTTCAATCCGTAGAGTTCATTGAGCGCGGTGCGCCAGCCCTCCAGCGGGGCCCCGTCGGCAAAGGCCTCGCGGATGGCGCCGGCGTCGCGCCATTTGATGAGCATCTTGTCCCAGGCGCGCACGACGTACTGCCGGCGGACGTCCGGATCGGCGGCCGCGCGCACCGAGGGCGGCAGGAAGAAGTCCTGGTGCCGGACCAGATGGCGGCAGATGCGCAGCATGCGCCGGCCCAGGGTCAGGCGCGGGTCCTGGTGCGCGTTGACGCGCCGCTCGAAGTCGGCCTTGAGCTCGGGGTGGCCGTATTGCCCCATCTTGAGGGCGATGTCCATCACGCAGCGTTTCAGCGGCACGCAAGCCTGGCGGCTGCGGCCATGGGTGCGGGCCTCCTGGTCCGGCCCGCCGCTCTGCTTGAGCCGCGCCACGAGCCCGGCATAGGAGACCAGCCGGCCCAGGCCGCGGTCCCGCGCGGGGTCGCCGATCTCGACAAAGAGGGCCGAGGCCAGCGTCAGGGCGATGCCCGGCACGGTGGTCAGCATGGCGCCGGGCGTCGTGGCCAGGCGCCGGGCGATATCCTGCTCCGCCGCGTGGATGCACGCGTCCAGATGCGCATAGACGGACGTTTCGTGGTCCAGATTGGCCTGCAGCGTGTCGCACAGCGCGGCCGGCGGCGGCAGGACCGCGCGGGCCAGCTCCTTCAACTTGCGCGCCTTCTCCGCCGGCTGGCGCACCATGAACCGCTCCAGCCCCGCCGCGAGCGATTCCAGCCTGCGCGCCAGGATCCGGCGCGGGGCCAGGCCGCGGCTCATCACCCACAGCGAGGGCTTCGTGAACGGCGTCAGGCCGCTTTGCTTCTCGTCGAGGAACCCCGGCAGCAACTGGTCGGCCAGGTGATGAAGACGCTGCGCGCTCGCCGAGCGCGCCCGCACCAGCGAGGCGCGGTGGTGCACCAGGTTGCGCAGCACCCGCGCCGGCGAGCACTCCGCCGCGAGCGTCCGGCCCCACTTCTTGTTGATCAGCACCGCCGCGATCCCCAGCAGGTCGAGCTGGTCCGTGCTGGCCACCAGGTTCTGGCGCTCCCGGGCCGCATCCCGGGCGTGGATGCCGATCCCCAGCCAGCCCTTCTGCACCAGGGCATGGGCGAAGTTGAACGTGAAGGACGCGCCGTCCTCCCCGCCGAAGAACACGTGTTCCCGGCGGATGGCGTGCTTCCGGCACAGCCCCGCCACCGCCTTCTCCAGGAAATCCACCCCCGCCGGGTTGTTGTGCAGGGTGAACGGTTTCCGGAGCTGGTGCCCCGCCCCGTTGCACGCCAGCGCCGTATGCTCCCGCTTGGCGTAGTCGATCGGGACGCACAGCACCTTCTCGGGACTGCCCGCCTTTTCGAACAATTCGAGGATTGCGGGATTCGCGCGTTGGAATATACTTTTCATTGGATGATCTCCTCATACTTACTCATGGGGCGGCACCATGCCGACCCCGCCAATGAGCCTAAGGCTCGTGTCATCCCGCGAAAGCGGGAATGGCGAGGAGATCATCCCTTCGTTTTGGATGGAAAACCTCCCGGCGAAGAGGGGGAAGCGGCGCGG
>RZYB01000324.1 GCA_009930495.1 Deltaproteobacteria bacterium | reverse complement strand
GGTGGTGTGGGTGATCTGGTTGGTCGTGATGTCCTTGAAAACAATCTCCCGCAGCTCTTCCGCGGCATAGGCGTGGTACATGACAGGGCGGAATTCGACACGGGCCAGATCAACATGGGCCAGGCCCGCGTATTCCCGGCTGACACGCGGGCTGAGGACTGGAATCCGGATGTCGAGGTCCTTGATGTTTTTGGCTCCGTTGTCCGTGTCCACTTCGATGAGCATGGTCGATCCACCCGTGCCGCCACCCATGGGCCGATGCTCGAAGACGATGCCTTCCTTTTCCAGCGAACGCACGAAGTCTAAAAACGCATCCGTGCCGATGACGCTGACGTATTCGTCGCCGAAGCCGGGATACATCTTGCGCAGGCCGCGCCCCAGGGTCTGTTCTGGCAGGATGTTGCTTTTGGCGGAGTAGGCCCGCAAGCCGACGATGGTCGTCACGTTGCGCACGTCCCAGCCTTCCTTGAGCATGAGCACCGAGACAATGGCCTTGCACGGGCTGTCCCAGGAATCGATGTCATTGGCCAGCTTGCGCAGCCTGCGCAGTTCGTCTTCATTTTTGCCGGACGCGGCCTCGGAGATTTCACCGTTATTCTTGGTGTGGATGACCAGAACGGCGTCATCTCCGGCCAGGTCCGGTTCCAAAGAGCGCAGGTATTCCGCCACTTCGTCGCAATTGCGCGTGTCATCGGTCATAACAAAGAGGATGGCTTTTTTACCGCGCTTTTCCTGTTCCGCATACGCCTTGCGCCATTCGATAACTCCCAGGCGCAGATGGGTTGAATACATTTCCGTATACTTGGCGCTGCTCACGGGCTGAAGTTTGCGCTGGCTTTCGTCGTCTGGGAGCACGGGGTGCTTGACCACATTCTGTTTGATGGCCTCCACCAAGGGGTAATCCGAGACGGTCTGCACAAAGATCGCGCCGTTGTTATGCTTGGGCGTGGCGGTGACGTCGATTTGCAGGGACAGGGCCGAGTCCTTCTGCAGCATGCGGTTGTGGATGTCCTGGATGGACTTGAACCAGGCCAGCTTGGGATCATGAACGTGATGGGCCTCGTCGTTGACGATCATGAGTTCGTCGATGTCGCGCACGATCACGCCCAGATCGACCTTGGAATCCGTGGTCTTGCCCGTGGGGCGTGGCCCCAGGAAATAATCCATGGTGTTGTCATCGTCCGGAGTCGGCGGAATGTCTTCACCGGAATAGACGCGGTGGATGTTGGTCAGGAAGATGTTGCCCGTGGGCTGGGTCACGCGCACTTCGTCCTGCTTATGCAGAGTCAGCTGGAAATCACTGCGCCAGTTGCGTCCCTCGTATCCATCATCGGGCAGGACCGGATCGTGGAAGAAAATATCCAGCCCCTTGAAGTCATGGTAGATTCTGTCCAGGACAATGATGTTCGGGGCGATAACCAGAAAATTCCGGGCCAGATCCGAATCCGGCTCATAGAGCTTGTGGAAAAAACTCCAGGCAATGGCCAGACTCATGACCTTGGTTTTGCCGCTGCCCGTGGCCATCTTGATGACAAAGCGTCGCCATGTTTCGTCAAAATCCTTACTGCGCACGTTGCCACTGCCATCAAAGCGCATCAGGTCGTGCTTATCGCGCACGCCGACCACGTCATGCAGATAGATGATGGTCTCCAGGGCCTCGCGCTGGGCGAAATAGTAGGCGAATTCAGACATGGAACCATCAGCTTTTTCCAACAGGTGCGGTTCCACAAACCACCAGTTCAGCAGGGCCGCGCTGGTGGCCGAAGCGCCCACGTAGCCGCCGTCGCGAAACGTCTTCACCTCGCGCCGCAGGCTGGGCACCAGGGGCGGCATGAGCTTGTCCATGGTCGTTTCGCGCAGGGCCTCGTCAGCGGGGAACCAGCGAAGGGAAGGATCAAGAATGGCGTGGGGAGAGGAGGGGAAA
>RZYB01000323.1 GCA_009930495.1 Deltaproteobacteria bacterium | reverse complement strand
TCCGAAGCTGTTTGACAATGCGTTCGTCCAACTGGGCGCGATTTTCCAACCGCCCTTCGGCAAAGCTGATGCGCACGACCGGATGCTTCGTGTCCCAGTCCCAATGTTTTTCCAGATACAGCCCATCGAACAGAGCGCGGTTGCCGGCAAAGGCTTCACCCAGCGTGTCCAGAAACAGAGATTTGCCGAAGCGCCTGGGCCGGGACAGAAAATAATAACTGCCGCCATCGGCCAAACGCGCCACGAACGGTGTCTTGTCCACGTAATAATAGTCGTCCTCGCGGATCTTGGCGAAGGACTGGATGCCGATGGGCAGTTTTTTGCGCGTCACGCCTATACCACCTTCCAATGTGGCCGCTGCAAGAAGGTTTGCGCCGATGTCCCGAATTCCTCCACGCCAACAACCAGGACCCGCAGCTTGCGTCTGATTTTGGACTCGGTGATGCGGATATAGTCCCGCAGTCGATCCTCCTTGACCTCGCCGACGATCAAGAGGTCGATCAGCCCGGAATCCTTGCCCAGGGCGTAGTCGTCCAGGATGTAGACGGCGCGCACATCGCCCAGGTCCGCCCGGACTTCCTCGATGACGCGGTCGATACCCAGGCTTTTTTTGACGATGGAGTGGAGCTCCGGGAAAATCGGGTGTGCCGTGTTGGCCCGGAAAAACAGGGACCGGCCTTGTTTTTTCTTTTCCAGGTAGCCGGCCTCGGTCAGATTATCCAGCTCTTCCTTGACCGCATTGGGCGAAACATCGAATTCCGTGGCCAGTTCCCGCAGGTAACAGGATACCTCGGGGTTGAGGAACAGCTTGAGGAGAAGCTGAATGCGGGTCTTGGAGGAAAATAATTCGGAAAGCATGGCTTTCTCGTACAACTTTCATGAACAATAAACAAGATGATTTTTGCATTTTTTAGGTCATGATCCGGTCGTGGCGGTTCGGGTGGAGAGCGATTACAAGAACGCCATGAGCATATTCGAACACGCCTGTCGTCTGAAGATCATCCCTGAACCCCTGTGCCGGAATGGGCACGAGTCCGATCCGGATGCGCGGCGCATCATCGCGCGCATGGCGGCCGAAGTGATTCCGGAGTTTCGGGGACTGCCCAACCTCGTGCCCGGACTGGCCGCGTCCGTGGCCGTGGCCCGTGACTACGCCCGCGCCGTGGTCAGGGAATTGGGCGAGCCCCGGCGCGTGGATGCGAATTCGTGGGCCCGGGACCCGTTCATTCCGGTGGTCTTCGCCACCCCGGACGAAGGTCTGGAGGCGTTCAGGCGCGCTCCGGCCATCCAGGGCGTCTTTGAGGACGGGGCGCGTGACTGTTTTTTTCTGATGACCATGCGGCGGCATGAATTTGAAATTCTGGGCAGTGAATTGGACGGTGAGATCGTTAAACGCGGTGTGCTGCAAACCGTGGTCGGCTTCGAGGACCACGCCATTCCCATTGCCGCGCCGTCCGTGGCCGAGGCACGGGCGGCCATGGCCGACGAATTGGTTCTGTTTTTGTCCGGACTCGTGCCGGAGCGGGTGCGCCGAACGGATACCCTTAGGGTGGAGTTGCATGACTCCGAGGGCTTGTTGCGCGCGCGGATCGCCACCCTGGAACAGGCCAGTCGGGAATTCAAGCCGTTATCCGTCCCCGCGGACCTGCGTGGCAAGCTGCGCCAGGGGCGGGAAGAGTTTCAGGCTTTGGAAGACAAACTGGCCAACCTTCCCCGGCATCCGGACACCGGGCGCTATCTGGAGTTGGTTCGGGATGTGTTGCGCCATCCGCACGAGCATGTCGCGGTCGAACGGGTGACCCTGTACGTTCAGGATTTCGGTATCAAGGTGGCCAAGGACAAGGGGCGGGAGATTCAATTCATCGAGCTGCGAACCGGCGGCGAGCAACGCATGGCCGTGCTTTTTGCCCGCATGTCCAGGGATATGGCCA
>RZYB01000322.1 GCA_009930495.1 Deltaproteobacteria bacterium | reverse complement strand
CCGACGAAGGCGCCGAAATAGGCGGTCTGGGGCTTGCCGCCCATGAGGAATCCGATGGCCATGCCCATGATCGCCAGCAAGGCCGCCAACGAGGCAATCAGCAGCGCGGAGCGCCGCTGGTTGGCGGAGATGGCTTCCCACATCAAAGCGCTCATGAGTCAGGCAACCAGAAAACAGGAGACAGGTGACGGGAGGGCAGGAACAGCCGGACGCCTCGGAAAGGCGTCCCTACCTTGAATCCGATAATCCGATGAGGCATATGAAGTTAAAACTTCACCTGCGGGACGGCCCGTTCCGCGGCATCCGTCAGCTCGAACAATTCGCGCGCGGAGAAGCCGGCGGGACCCGCAACCAGATTGGCCGGAATGGATTGGATCTGCGTGTTGTAGCGGGTGACGCTGTCGTTGTAGGCCTGGCGGGCGAAGGAAATCTTGTTTTCGGTGGAAGACAGTTCTTCTTGCAGCGCAAGGAAATTGGCCGAGGCCTTGAGGTCCGGATAGCGTTCGACGTTGACCATGAGGCCGCGCAGGGCGCCGGACAGGGCGGCTTCGGCATGGCCGGCTTCGGCCGGGCCTTGGGCGCGCATGGCGTCGGTGCGGGCCTTGGTGACGGCCTCGAGCGTGCCGCGTTCGTGGCCCACGTAGCCCTTGACGGTTTCGATGAGGTTGGGGATGAGATCGTGGCGGCGCTTGAGCTGCACGTCGATCTGCGCCCAGGCGTTGTCGACGACGTTGCGCAGGCGCACGAGGCCGTTGTAGATCGAGACGAACCAAAGCACCAGTGCGGCTAGAATGGCGAGGAAAACGAAGAGGGGCGTCATGGATTCATCCTTTGCTGGCGCGGGCGAAATGCGTGCGCGCACGTCGGGACACAGCATACGCGGCGCGGCGCAAAACGCAAGCGGAGAGCGCAATAATCGGGCGAATAGAGGCCCGGATGAGGAGCGGCGCGCGCGGGAAAAATGCCCGGCGCATGGCCCGATCGGCTCCGCGCCGGCGGTTTTTGCGGCCCCCGCAAACGGAATATCGAAAAATTTTGCAGCGATTTCGGCCAATGAAATCAAGGGTATTGAGCGAAAGCGAAAAATTTTCGAAAAAAGGGATTGACGGCGCGGGGCGGTCCGCGTAGATTTCGCGTCACTTGAACGGATTGGGTTGCGCGAGCGACCGATGAAGGGACAGGTTGGTTCTGTTAAAAAATGTGTTTTGGCCGCTTGACAAATAAGCCAGTCGACGGTTAGAGTACGCAGGATCAATTAAGCGAGCGAGTTTACTCGCCGCTGCGCGATTCCGGAAGCCCTTGAACGAATCAGGGAAAGGGTGTAAGGGATTTTGCGCGTTTTTTGCTCTTTTGAAAACGGAATAAACATTCATGTAACACCGCTTCGAATCAGAAGTGGTGTGGTAAGTACAAACAGCTTGTGTTGAGTCTATAAGTTAATTCTTAAGATCGGGTCGGTTTCCTAAAGCCGGCCTGTCGATTAAGGATCAGCAAACTCGAACCGGCGGGCAACCGACGGTTTGAACCCATATTCATATGGAGAGTTTGATCCTGGCTCAGAACGAACGCTGGCGGCGTGGATTAGGCATGCAAGTCGAACGAGAATCTGAAGGTCCAAGTTTTCGGACAAGGACTTTTGGAGGACAGTGGCGGAAGGGTGAGTACAACATGGATAATCTACCTTCAAGTTGGGTATAGCTCCTCGAAAGGGGAGATAATCCCGAATGTGGTGATCCGGCGCATGTCGGAGAATCCAAAGGCGGGGACCGCAAGGCCTGTCGCTTGAAGATGAGTCCGTGCACTATCAGCTAGTTGGCGGGGTAACGGCCCACCAAGGCTATGACGGTTAGCTGGTCTGAGAGGATGGTCAGCCACACTGGGACTGAGATACTGCCCAGACTCCTACGGGAGGCTGCAGTCGAGAATCATTCGCAATGGG
>RZYB01000321.1 GCA_009930495.1 Deltaproteobacteria bacterium | reverse complement strand
CCCCGGCTGCGGGATGTACACACGTCCGAACTCGGTGGGGATGCGTATTCCGCGATGCGCGACGCTGTTGACCGGACCGCCGGGAGTCCTGGAAAAATCTGTAGCCTAGCACGCTGTTTGGCGGAAATTTGCGGAAACTATGGCACAACTGATTACGGGGTGGGTGGACGAATTTTTCCGCCATAGTTTCCGCAAATTATGGGCGAATTCTTGGCAAGCTGAAAGCTACACCCGCTAGAGCCCATCACACAACCATCTCCACCCGCGTCAACGCCTGCCCACTCCGGACAACATGCTCTACAGCCGTCACGATTCCGGTCGCGGGGGTGCCGTCGATTTGGACCGTCATCATATCGGTGACGGCGACGGAAAGATCCATCGGCAAGTGGGCCGTGGCCCTGGGGCTGTGATCCAGGGCAAGCGCGTCCGCCCAGGCCGGGCTGTCCGTCGCGGATCTCACGATTGTGCCGACACCCAGATACTGAAAAATTGTCATACAATTCCGGTTTTGCCGGACAAAAATCCGAGCCCCCCCGGAAAACATTGTATGACAATAAAATTTGCTGATGCCCGCGCCCAAACGTGCTACGCGGCGCGGAAACAGGAGGGATTTTCATGCGCATCTTGTTCGTTTGCGCGGCGCTGTTTTTTTGTTTCGCCGCGACATGCTTTGCCGACAATTTTGACGCGGCCATGGATGAAATCAAGGCGGAAAAAAGCGTTATCGCCGCGTCGTGGGGCCCTCACAAAGGCCCAAGCCTCTTTGTCGCGGTCAAGGACGACGGAAGCCGGCGAGACGGGTTTGCCGAATACTTGTGCATGACCTTGCGGGATCACGGCATTCATGGCGCGATCATCCACGTCATGGCCCCTGCGGATTACGCAAAATACAGGACGGAAAACGACCTCGGGAGGCATGTATGCGAATAGTCGCCCTCGTGTGTTTTTTCGCGGCATTGACCTCGGTAGCCCGTGCGGACGACTATGTCGCGCGAGCGCTGACCTCCTGCGCGCCCTTGAAAGGCACGTCGCGGCATGGCGACTGCGTTGCCGCAGCTGCCAACGACATTTGTGGCGCAATGGGCATCAGCCAGGAGCGCGTCTGGTGCCTTGAGGATTTCGAACGTTATTTCGCGGCCACAGTTGCGGCCGCCAATGCAGAGCGTCAGGCGCTAAAAGAGGAAACGGAACGCAAGCTCAGACAGTTACAAGAGCGCGTGCAATGATGCCCATGACCCGCCTCGCCATCCTCGCCCTGATCCTGACCCTAACCGCCTCCCCCGCGTCCGCGTTTAAGTTTTTCGGCCCCAACGGAGAGATGTCGGACTCACCCGAGGACATCGCCCGGCGCAAGGCGGACGCGGAGATCCAGGCCCGTCAGGACCAACGCAACGCCGCATCAGAACGGGCATGGCAAGAGGAACAGGCCCGAATCCAGGAGCACAACGCCCGCATGAACGCCATGTACCGGGCCGGGAACCAACCGGCCCAGGAAGTCCGCGTTCAGCCCATCAACAAATACAACGACGGGCCAGCTCCGGGCGGCCACTATCGCCACCTCTGGCGGAAGCAGACCGGTTTCAACACCCCGGCCGAGCGCACCCGCTACATCCGCGAAAACCGGCGCCTCCAGCGCGAGCTGGCCAAGGAGCGGGCCAAGCCCAACCCGCGCGGGGCCACGGTCCAGGAAATGCGGGCCAAGCGCAAACGGGCCAACTAGCCGAACGGCACATGCACCTGCCTCGGCGCGCTCGCGCTGCCTGTTGCCAGTCCGGTCACGACCGCGCTGGCGAGCTGCCCACCAAGGACCACCTGCAACCCCGGACGAAGATCGACACAGCGTTCGTGGCAGCCGAACAATCCCGGACCTGTGGCGCAGCCGAGGTCAGGCCGCGTGCCAGAAAGAGCACCTCCAGACTCCCGCGCGGCGGGATCGGAATCAACACAGGGAGAAGGC
>RZYB01000320.1 GCA_009930495.1 Deltaproteobacteria bacterium | reverse complement strand
CCGGTTTTTCCGGACGCGTTCGTGTCGCGCCCCGCCATCGGCACCACGGCCACGGGCTCCACGACGACGCCACTGTCCACCGGGGAGTTCCCCGTTGCCACGGGCGTCGTCGCGGTTGCATTCAAAGCACGCAGCTCCTCGGGGAGCACCCTGGCCACGGGCCGACGCCACGACTCGCCCGGAGCCAGAATCATGGACGGGGGCGAGGCGGTCACAACACCGATGGTGGAATTCAGATCCTGACCAGGGCGCATGATCCGATTCCGGACCACCTGCCCCGGTCCGACCCGAAGGGACACGGACGAAGCGGGCATCCTGTCCGTGGTCGCGCCGGCGGCGGGATCGGGAACCGGCGCGGTCGCATTGGCGACATCCACTTGGGCCGTGTCGTCGCGGTCCGTCGTGGGAGCCGTCGACTTGTCGCCCCTGGACGCGTCGACCGTGGCCGGGGTTGCGTTGTGCTTGGCGAGCTCAAGATTTTGAATGTCGATGACCAGTGTCTTGCGCGCGGCCTTGGTCGAGGCCGTGAACGCGACCGGGCCGTCGAATTTCAGCGTCATGCCCTTCTGGGAAAATTCGACGGCCCGGAGCAGGGCGGTATCCGGGATACTCGCGGTCATGCGGGGTTTGCGTTCCCGCCGCCAATAACTCCATTTGATGGGAAGAAGAATCGCGGTTTCACTAACTTGACGAGGAGTGCCCGGAGGCAGGGTGGAATCGAATTTGAAAACCAGACGTTCCCCCGCCGGCGTGGTCGACCATGCCAGCTTGGCGCTCCACGCATCGTGAAGCGGGACAAGGCACCAAACGGCCAGGACAAGGAGCCAGAGCAGGCTGGCAAGGGGATGGACACGCACGGAGTGCTGTTAGCAAGAATCAGGCTGAAAGCTACAGCATGTTCTTTTTTTTCAATTTTTCGATCAAGGTGGTGCGCTTGATGCCCAGCAGTTCGGCGGCCTTGTTCTTGATCCCGTCCACTTGGCCCAGGGCTTGCGTCAAAAGGCGTTCCTCGATCTGGTCCAGAAATTCTTTCAGACCCAATTGCTGTTCGTGCAGGTCCTTCAGGTCCGGCCAGCGGAAGCCGGCGTCTGTCATGACCGGCCGCGCGGGCACCTCGACGCCTGTTTCGCGCAGGATTTTGTCCGGCAGGTCGGCCAGGGCGATGGCGTCGCCGTCGCAGAGTATGGACATGCGCTCCATGAAGTTTTCCAACTCGCGCACGTTGCCCGGCCAGGAATAGGCGGCCAGGATGTTCCGGACCTGTTCGGGCACGTCCAGGACGCATGGCCGCCGGGAATCGCAAAAACGTTTCAGAAAATGTCGGGCCAGAAGCAGGACATCCTCGCCACGCTCGCGCAGGGGCGGCAGCACGATGGGGATGACATTGAGGCGGTAAAAAAGGTCTTCACGAAAGACGCCGCGCCGGACCTCTTCTTCCAGATCGCGATTGGTGGCGGCCACGACGCGTACGTCGGCCTTGATGGTCTTAGTGCCGCCGACGCGTTCGAATTCGCGCTCCTGGAGAACTCGCAAAATTTTGACCTGCAGGGACAGGTCCATTTCGCCAATTTCATCCAGAAAGACCGTGCCGCCCTGGGCCAGCTCGAAGCGGCCGACCTTGGTTCGGATGGCGTGGGTGAACGCCCCCTTCTCGTGGCCGAAGAGTTCGGATTCCAGCAGTTCGCGCGGGATGGCCCCGCAGTTGATGGGCACGAAAGGCTTGTCCGCGCGTTGGCTATTGCGGTGCAGGGCGCGTACCAGCAGTTCCTTGCCCGTGCCGGATTCGCCGGTGACCAGCACGGTGCTGTCCGAGGGCGCGACCTTGGCCAGGATGCGAAATACATCTTGCAAGGCCGAACTCTTTCCAATTATTCCACAGGTATCAAATGACATGGCATCTCCTGGAACGGGGATGGATTCCACGCTGTTCCGATTTTGCCAAACTGTCAAGAATATGACAGAAACGCA
>RZYB01000319.1 GCA_009930495.1 Deltaproteobacteria bacterium | reverse complement strand
TTGTTTCGGTGTTGGTCTCCGAACATTCTGCCGGTCAGCGGCCTGGTCTATCCCGAGCCCATCCCGACGGATTTGCGCGAGAGCGGGGCGGTTCAGGCCGGAAGCCAGGATCAGCCGGGCACGGGGCAGGGGCTGGCCGGAGAGTTCGGCGGCATCCGGCCGTACCGGCCCGAGGACGGCCTGTCGCGTGTGTCCTGGAAGGCTTCGGCGCGTGGGGTGGGGCTGTTCGCCAAGGAATTCGTGTCCGGTCTGGGCTCGACCCTGCTTCTGGATTGGACGCTGGTCCGGGCCGCAGCCTACGAGGAACGCATCAGCCGTCTGGCCGGCATGGTCCGGGAGGCGGAACGCGGCGGGCTGTCCTACGGCCTGCGCCTGCCCGGCCGGGAGATCGCCCTGGGCAGCGGGGCCGCCCATGCCCACGCGTGCCTGGAAGCCCTGGCCCTGTTGCCGGAGGACGCATGAACCACGACAAGCGCCGTTTCGCCGTTGTGCTGGGGGCCGTGGCCGTGGCCTTTGGCCCGCATCTGGCCCATGTGCCGCTTTTCGTGTCCGTGTTTGTCGGCGCGGCCTGGAGCTATGCCCTGGCCATGCAGTTTCGGGGGTGGCCCGTGCCGCCGCGCTGGATGCGCGTGGTTCTGGCTCTGGCCTGCCTGATCCTGGTCGTGGCGGCCCACGGTCGGACCTTTGGTCGGGACGCTGGCGTGGCCCTGCTGGCCCTGATGCTGGGCCTCAAGCCCCTGGAGGGCAAATCGGTCCGGGACCTGCTGGCCCTGCTTTTTCTGGCCTATTTCGTGGTCGTGACCAACGTTCTGTACGCCCAAAGTCTGCCCATGAGCGCGTATATGCTGGCCTGCGTCATCCTGATTACCGGGGCGTTGGTTCACCTGCATTCGGAACGCTCCGACCTGCTGCCGGATCTGCGCCGGGGCGGGGCGCTGTTGATCCAGTCCCTGCCTCTGGCCGCACTGCTTTTCATTTTTTTCCCACGCCTGCCCGGTGCCCTGTGGGGCGTGCACGATTCCCGCGACGAAGGGGTCAGCGGGTTCAGCGAAACCCTGGAGCCCGGGTCCGTGGCCGGTTTGTCCCTGTCCCGGGCCGTGGCCTTTCGCGTCGATTTTCCAGGGCCCATCCCGGACACGACCGACCTGTACTGGCGGGGACTGGTTCTGGACTCCTTTGACGGCACGCGGTGGTTCCGGGCCGGAGGCCCGCCAGCAGAGGCGGACGCCCTGATCCGAGCCCTGGCGTCCGGCAGCCGGGTGGTCCACACTGTGACCCTGGAACCGCACAATGCGCGCTGGCTTTTCGCCCTGGACCTGCCCGTTTCCCCGCCTGAAAAAATCGTTTTCGGGCCGGACCGCACCCTGGAAGCCCCGCGACCGGTACGCTCGCGCATCCGCTATGACATGATTTCCGTCCCTGGGGCGCGCCTGGACGAGGACCGCCCCGACGCCCGTTGGACCGATCTGCCCGCCGGCGGCAACAGCCGCTCCAGGGAGCTGGCCGGACAATGGCGGGCGGCCGGTCATTCGACCCGGCGGATGGTGGACGTGGCCCTGGACATGTTCGCCCATGACGGCTTTGCCTATACCTTGCGTCCGGGCCCATCCCAGGGCGATTTGATCGATCATTTCTTGTTCACGTCCCGTCAGGGGTATTGCGAGCATTTCGCCTCGGCCCTGACCTTTTTGCTGCGCGCGGCCGGTGTTCCGGCCAGGGTCGTGGTCGGGTACCAGGGCGGGGAGCGAAACCCCGTGGGCGGGTACCTGATGGTCCGCCAATCCGAGGCCCACGCCTGGGTCGAGGTCTGGATGGAGGGGGCGTGGACCCGCGTGGACCCGACTTCGGTCGTGGCCCCGCTGCGCATCGCCCAGGGTCAGGCGGCCGCGCTGCCCGAAGAGGTTTCGGCCCTGCCCGAAGAGGGCGTGGCCCTGGTTCGGGCCGTGGGACGCTTTGTCCGGCTGGGTTGGGACGCGA
>RZYB01000318.1 GCA_009930495.1 Deltaproteobacteria bacterium | reverse complement strand
GAAGCAATCACGACATGGCCCTTGGTCCTGAATCGTCTCCACAGCCGCCTTCGGGCGGCTTTATCATTCCAGCTGCGCCGCGGTGATCCCCATGGCCTTGGCCAGATCGTCAGGCTTTGCTCATACGTGAATTGGCTGCACAACAAGCCGTACTCCGAGCGCGGCGCAGACCTTGTTGATGGTGTCAAACCGAGGCTGCGCATCAGCCCGCAAAGCCTTGTACAGGGCCTCTCGGGCAATGCCCGAGGCCTTTGCTATTTCCGTCATGCCACGCGCACGGGCAATGTCACCCAGTGCGGCGGCAAGCAAGGCTGGATCGTTCGCCTCCAGAATGTCGGTCAGGTATGCGGCGACCGCTTCTTCGGAGTCGAGGTAGGGCGCCGCATCAAACTCTTGAAGTTCGCTCACTTTTGTTCGCTTCGCCATCGTGTACTCCTCATTCCAACGTCTTGGCCAATGCCTTGGCCTTGCGAATATCGGCGGTCTGGCTCTTTTTGGAGCCTCCCGCCAACAGCACGATCACTTCGCTACCCCTCTGCACGAAGTAAACGCGCCAGCCCGAGCCAACATGGATCCGAAGTTCCGAAACGCCTTCACCCACCGGGGCGACATCTCCAGCATGGCCAAACGACAAGCGCCGAACGCGCGCCGCGACGATCGCCCTCACCTTGGCATCGGGTAGGCCATCCATCCACCGGGAGAACTCTGGAAGCGCCTTTATTGAAACCATGTCAAACTGTAATCAGTCGATTACACATGGTCAACGTCGGATTCGGATACAAGCCGTGATCCTTCATAGGAAGTCCCCCTTTGTCCGCTAGCCGTGGCGGTTAAAATGGTCAGCATGCCCGTGTGATATCCTTGAGCAGCAGGAACAGATGATACGGGTCCGTCGGACTGGGTTCGAAATCAAAGCTCTCGTACCAGCGCCGCGCCGCGTCATGCTTGGCGTGGACGATCACGGCCCGGATGCCCGCGATATCGGCCGCTTGCAGGGTGCGCAGCAGCGCATCCTTGAGCAGCGCCCGCCCCAGCCCCTGGTGCTGATGCCTGATGTCCACGGCCAGTCTGGCCAGCAGCATGACCGGAATGGGATTGCGGGACAGGCCCTTGGTGATCCGGGCCGGCGCATTGGCTGGCTGCACACTGCCCACGGCGAGGGAATAAAAACCCGCGACGCCTTCCGGCACACAGCAGACATACGTCCGCGCCCCGCCGGCCTTCTGATTTGGCAGCGCGAAACGCTGCAAAAACAGATTCAGCGCGGGTTGTCCGCAGTCAAAGCCGTCCGTTCGATCCGCGCCGTCGAGTTTGCGGATCGCCGCGTAGGAGCTCATCCCAAGAGCCCTGGTTCGGTCAACAACGCCCGCAGATTGGGCTTGTCCTGAACCGGGCGGTCCAATGCCTGCTGGAAAGCGGCCCATTGCTCTTCGCTCAGAGCAAAGCGGGTCCGTGCGGCCAGGGTCTCCTGGGCCGCGGTCACTCCGGCTTCAAGGAGAAATTCACTGACGCTTTTATGGCTGGCCTGCGCGGCCTCCTGCAGCAATTGTTTGATCGCGCCGGAAGCGCGGACGTCGATGCGTTCTGATTTGGTGCTGGTTGTCGTCGACATGGGCTGTCCTCCATGAGGAACACGATAATGTCCGGATGATGTCCTGACAAGTCGCGATTTGCTCTGTTTTTTGTCCGCCCTGTGGATACGGATGGTGCGGGCGTGAGCATCGGAGTTGTATCGCGGTGGCCGCAGGCAGCGGCATGGCGCGCCCTGCGGTCGGTGATGAAATACCGGCCGACCGCGTCATGCGGCCGGCCGGGAAGAGGGTGGCGAGGCGGCGGATGAAACCGTGTTCCGTCGCGCCGCTGGTTGATGTTTGGTGATTCGGATCAGGCCAGTTCGGCGCGCAGCCGGTGCGCGGCCTCGACCATGTTCCGCAGGGACGCCAGGGTTTCCGGCCAGTCGCGGGTTTTGAGGCCGCA
>RZYB01000317.1 GCA_009930495.1 Deltaproteobacteria bacterium | reverse complement strand
TCAACGCCGTGGCCCTGGTTTTGCCCTGGCTGGAAATTCTCCTGGCCGCGATGCTCCTGTGCCGGATCTGGATGGGTTCGGCCCTGATCCTGTCCAATCTGCTTCTGGCTGTTTTTCTGGCCGCGATTTTCAGCGCCCATCTGCGCGGCATCGATCTTGACTGCGGCTGTTTCAGCTCATCCGGAAACACCACGGACGACATGCGCTGGTATCTCATCCGCGACAGTGCCTTCCTGATCTTGGGACTGGCCACGGCATGGCTGGAAGCCAGACGCGACGCCAGCACAAAACCAGCGCCCACACCCCAATCCGCTGTTTGAAAAAAAAATCCGGCGGTCCGGGAGTGGTCCCGTGCCGCCGGATTGCAAGACCCTGGGGCCCAACCCCTTCAGATCGCCACGGAAGCGACAACGTGTTCCATCAGTTCGACCGCGAAAGCGGCCTGGTCCATGATTGAATCACTGAAGCCGTAAGCGACCAAACCAGCCATTCCCGCAAGCCACATCAGATAAAACAGACGCTTCATGGCATTCTCCCTTGTATTCACGTATCGCCAGGCTCATCCCTGGCGGTTACATCCGGAAAAGCAAGGGTCATGCCGCGCTACCGTTGACAATCACGCGGGCTGAACCAAGCCCTGCCGAGGCGGGTCCGGCCGCTGCCACGTCCGTGGGCGCCAAGGCGTGCGCAATTTTGGTACTCGGTGCGCAAATTTCGACGCGCATGGGCCAAAAGGACAAATCTAGGCCGTGATTTCATCCAATAGTTGCCCGAGCTTGGCCAAGTGGGACTTTTCCTCGGCCGCGATCTGCTCGAAGATGGCCCGGTTTTCCGTGTTCCGGGCCCCGGCACCGGCGCGTGTGTACAAATCCAGGGCCTGGGCCTCGATGGACATGGCCAGGGAAATGACCTCGACCGGGCTGTCCAGATCGGGCTTGAACCGGTCCAGATACTCCTCGGTGGTCAGGCCGCCTTCCATGGCCCTGGAGACGAAAAGACACTCGAAGGCACCCCGATCGTCCTTGCCGGTCAGGCGGGTGTATTCCTCGAAGAGGCGGTCCTTGTGCTTGATTTCGATGTCGACCAGGAGCTTGAACAGGCTCTTGACCTTCTCGTCCGAAACCCGGTCCAGCATCTTCAGATAAAAATCCCGCAGCCCGTCCTCCAGGGAATAGGCCATGGCCAGAATCTGCTCGACGCTGGTCAGTTCGGAAAAAAGATCCACGCCCTGCTCCTCGCCCCCGAACGCGGCCTGACCCGTCCAGGCCTTAAAGCCGCCCGCGAGGTTGATGACCTGATCATGGCCCTTGCCAGCCAGGGTCTGGGCCGCCACCCGGCTGCGACCGCCAATGGCGCAATAAACCAATACCGGCTTGGACGGGTCGATCTCGTCCAGCCTGTCGGTCAGCACGGGCATGGGCACCAGCTTGGCGCCGGGGATGTGTCCTTCCTCGTATTCACCGGGCTGGCGCACGTCGAGAATGGTCACTTCCTGCAAGGTTTTGTCAGCTAGATATTCCCGCGCCTCGTCGGCCTTCATGGACTGAACCGGGGTGAAAAACTGTTTCCAGCGCATAGCTCCTCCTTTGGCTTTATGGCGGGCAGCATGCCTGCCCATGCAAAAAAATTCAACAACTCATCCACATTGGCGCGGCCCATGCGCCATCGCCAGTCCGCGCGGCCGAGACACCGCCACCGCCCGCATCCAACCGGCCCGGGACCGACATCTTGACCGAAACCGGCAAATACCCGATTTTGCGGCCTTCAACCCATGGAGGACTCATGTTGACCCGAACCGAAGCCCTGGACCTACTCAAGAATACCGCTCCCGATCACCTTGTCGCCCACGCCCTGGAAACCGAGGCCGTCCTGCGCGCCCTGGCCGACCGTCTGGGACACGACGTCGAACTCTGGGGACTGGCCGGACTGCTGCACGATTTGGATTATCCCCAGACCAAGGACACGCCGGAGCGACACGGCCTGATCACGGCCGAACA
>RZYB01000316.1 GCA_009930495.1 Deltaproteobacteria bacterium | reverse complement strand
TCATCTGCTGCACGGTTTTTCCCTCAACCGGCAGCGTCTGGCCGAGCGTGGCGTGGAAGAAGCCCAGGCCGCGCTGGATCTGCTGGCCCGTACCTTGACCAACAATGCTTTGGTTTCCGAGACCGGTCAGGCCGTTGTGTCCCTTATTTCCGGCTATGCCAGAACCTGGCGGCTGCTGCTGCAATACGACGAGGACGGTCTGGCCCTGCCCGCCTTATCGTCAATCTGATCGCGGAATCCTGATTCCCGCCCGGCTCCGGTTGCCAGGAGCGGCGCAAGTCGTTACGCAGGGCGGACAAATCCGCTTTCGGAGGCCCTGCATGATTCGTGCTTTCGCGTCTGCCTTGTTTTGTGTGCTCTGGGCTGTTCCCGCCCTGGCCTATGACTATCCCTTCAAGGACCCGTACGTGGCCACGGTTTTCGGAACGGCGCCCGGGGATGAGTTTCCGCTGGATTCCTTGCGCCCGGCCAATCTCGCGGAGTTGAATCCGCTCAAGGATTTCCGGGCCGTCCGCGACCACGAGATCCTGCTCCACGACCGCCCGGTGCCCGACGTTCTCTGGTACAACGACACGTTGCAGTATTCCGTGGCCCGGCAGCGGGGCACGGCGCCGCTTTTGTTCATCATCGCCGGCACCGGTTCCTCGTACAATTCGGCCAACTGTCAATTTTTGCAGCAGGCTTTTTTCCGGGCCGGCTTTCATGTGGTCAGCCTGTCCTCGCCGACCTATCCCAACTTCGTGGTCAGCGCCTCGACCACCCAGGTGCCGGGTTATGTCCCCCAGGACGTGGCCGACCTGTACCAGGCCATGGACGTCATCGCCAACGACATCGGCCGGGATCGGATCAGCGCCTGTCACCTGACCGGCTACAGTCTGGGCGGAACCCAGTCCGCCTTTTTGGCCGAACTGGACGCGCGCGAGCAACGCCTTGGCTTCGACAAGGTGCTGTTGCTCAATCCAGCCGTCAGCCTCATGACCTCGGCCAAGATTCTGGACCATCTTTTGTCCGACAGCGTGGCCGATCAGGCCGAGGTGTCGAGCGTCATTTCGTCGCTGATCCAGGACCTGTCCGAGGCCTACCGGGGCAGCAACGAGGTCAATTTCGGCGATGAATTTCTTTTCGATCTCCAGAAGACCCGCCCTCTCAGCGACAAGGAACTGCGTGTGCTCATCGGCGTGTCCTTTCGCCTGTCCCTGGCATCCATGGTGTTTACCAGCGATGTGTGCACCGGCGCCGGCTATATCGTGCCGCGCGGGCACCAGATGGAGGAAGGCGAGTCCCTGACGCCGTATTTGGACGCGGCCACGGGTATCAGCTTCGAGGACTATATCGACGAATATCTCATTCCGTATCTGCGCTTCCATGATCCGAGTCTGACCACGGACGGCATCGTGGCCGCGTGCAGCCTGGAACACATCGGGGACTTTCTGCGCCGTGCCGGGAACGTGGCGGTCATGACCAACGCCGATGACCCCATTCTGACCCCCGACAATCTGGACTTTTTGTCCTCGACCTTTGGCTCCCGTCTGAACCTCTATCCGGTCGGCGGGCATTGCGGTAACCTCCGCTATCGCGACAACGTGGCGGCCATGCTGGATTATTTCCGGAAGTGAGACACCCCATGCGCATACTTTTTTCTCTTGTGATCTGTGCCTTGGTCGCCGGATGCGCGGCCACGGTCGAGCATCGGCCCGGAGATTTCCAGGCGCCCGTGCATCGGGGCCTGCCCGAGGAACCGTCGGTCTCGACCCGGCCCTTTCTGGTGGACGACCCGTGGGAAGGATTCAACCGAAAAATGTACCGGTTCAACGCCGAATTGGACCGCTATGTCTACCTGCCCGTGGTCGAATTTTACGAAGAACTCCTGCCCGTCAGCGTGCAGCACGGTGTTTCGAATATATTTAATAATTTCAAAGAAATACCAATTTTTATCAATTCCGTCCTCCAAGGCAAGGCCAAAAAGGCCTCGGTTTCCCTTGGCCGGTTTATTTTCAACACC
>RZYB01000315.1 GCA_009930495.1 Deltaproteobacteria bacterium | reverse complement strand
GTAGAAATATCTTAATAATCCCCTCAAACTTTTCACTTTTTGATTGATTATTATTAGTATAATCTCTAAATAAACTTTTATTTTTATTTTTTTACTTTAATAATAGATTATTTTGAATAGTTGTCAATTTTTAGATATCACAAATACACCTATCTGTTTTTAGAAGGTGTTTTTTAGAAATTATTGATTATTAGTTTTTTAGCTACAGACTTTTTCTGTTGCTCTGTTATAGATTGGCGCTAAATTATTCATAAGTTTACTTTTACTTTTAAATTTAACCTGCATATCATAACTCCAGGGATGAAATGGAGGTACCTTGTTTGCCCGTTCTTTCTTCTTTTTGGGCTTCATTTTATCTGGATCATAATCTTTCGAGTATGATTTAGCAAAATCAATATGCTCTAAAATATATACATTATCATCTTTATCTGTTGCATATAAATCAGCATCATCTATTGTTCTAATTATGCTTACACTTGTACCTTGGGGCAAACATTTCAGCCGACCTTCTTGGGATAATAATCGGTACTTATTATTTTTATAAGAAATATCATAACCTTTATGTATTTTTCTTTTTTCTATTACAACTAGCCGTTGTTTAATTTGTTCTTCACTAATAGGATCAAATCCATTAGGAATCTTTTGAATTTTATCAGTTTTATAATTTATAAATTGAGTGTGTGCAAAAGTTTTATTGTAGTAAGGAATATATATTTCTTTAAGATATTTATTAATAGATTCTAAATTTTCTTCTACTTTATCCATAGCAAGCCAAGCTGGTAAATCACCTTGTATTGAGCGATTTAACCTTTCTACACGAGGCTTAAAACGTGCATCAGAACAACATGTTAATTCTGTCCCTATTAAGTGACAAGCATAAGCAAATTGAGTCATTGTATCAGAGCCATGTATAGCATCTATAGCGTCATTGCTAGGTGATTTATCTATCACCTTACTTTTGTTCTTTGCATAGGTAAAACATGTCCTTTTATCACACCTGAGGCTATTGGGGATTCCGTAATCAGTTAATATTTGCTCATATACATGAAAGTAAGCATTTAATGTTTCTTCATAATCCATCCATGCTCCAAGAACAACTCCTGAAGCGTCATCAATGGCTAAATGTAAATGATATTTTCTACTAGAATTCTTAAACCATTTGTGTGAAGAAGCATCTAATTCTACTCTTTCACCCATGTATTTAGCTCTACTTTTAGTGGCATAAAATTCTTTGAATGATTTATCATCCTTTAATGCAGTTAACATATCTGTTTCATTAGCAGTTAAAGCTCCTCTAAGCTTTTGCTTTTTTTCTAACTTTATCTTCATATTCTTACGAGTCTTTCTAGTACAAAGAGGAGATAAAACACCTTCTTCTAAGTAACGCTTTCTAAGACAAGATGAAGAAATAGTTAAATCACTTCTACTACTTATAATCCTCTCTAAAGTGGCAAAATTTGTTCCACTTAGATTGTTTTCTTCTATGAATTCATTTATAGGTTTAAGATCTTTTTTGTTGATAGGAGTTCTTCCTTTGTTACCGTGAATAAAACTGGAATCTCCTAATTCTGAATATTTTTTTAATTTTCTCCATACTGTTGTTGTACTAACATTAAGCTTTCTTGCTGCAGGAACCAGACTTTTTGTTGGGTTTTTTAGTCTATCATTGTATAGATTTATAATAATTTCTTTCTCAGTTCCTGAATTCACTTGATAATTGTTACCATTTTGGTCCATAATAAAGCCACCTTTTGGGGTATTTGGATTGCATTTTTCTGGTTGGAAAGTCGGCAATCCATTTTTTTTTGTATTATACATATTTTTGGAAGGTTTTTTAAAAAACTAAAAAATTATATTAAAAAATATAGCAACTAGTGTCTGCAAAAATCTTAGAAAAAATAATTTTCCCTAAATTTATTTAAAGATTTTAACAATTTGCTATATATTCTTGCTTTTATGCACTAATTGCATTTTCCCTTCCGGTTATTCATTACATTATCACTTCCTTTTCACA
>RZYB01000314.1 GCA_009930495.1 Deltaproteobacteria bacterium | reverse complement strand
GTCCGCTTCGCCTTTCTGACCGGGGTCTCCAAATTCAGCAAGGCCGGCATCTTCTCGGGCCTGAACAACCTCAACGACATTACCGTGGACGCCCGGTACTCGGCCATCTGCGGTTACACCGAAACGGATTTGGACGCGGTTTTCGCCCCGGAACTGCCAGGCCTGGACCGGGAGGAAATCCGCCGCTGGTACAACGGCTATAACTGGCTGGGCGAGGCCGTGTACAACCCCTTCGATGTGCTGCTGCTCTTTTCCAAACGGCAGTTCGCGCCCTATTGGTTCGAAAGCGGCACGCCGACGTTTTTGGTCAAACTGCTCATGGAACGAAAAACGTTCGTGCCGACCTTGGCAACCCTTCAAGTCGATTCGAGCGTCCTTTCGGCTTTTGACGTGGAGCACATTTCCACCGAGGCGCTCATGTGGCAGACAGGCTATCTGACCTTCGCCGGCGGAGAAAATTTGGGTGGAGAGATTTTTTATCGCCTCGCCTATCCCAATCGCGAAGTTTATCTCAGCGTCCACAAAAGCCTGGCGCGGGCTCTTCTGGGTGACGTCAGTCTGGAATCGAACCTCCGCCGCACGCTCTGGCATGTGCTCAAATCGCGGGATGCCGACATGTGGCGGTCTCATTTCCAGAGTCTCTTTGCCGCCATTCCCCATGACTGGCATCGCAAAAATGAAATCGCCCGTTACGAGGGCTATTACGCCAGCGTCTTCTATAGCCATTTCGCGGCCCTGGGCCTGGATATCCGGCTGGAAGACGCGACAAGCATGGGGCGCATCGACATGGCCGTGCTCTTCGATGACGCGGTCTTTATCTTCGAGTTCAAGGTCGTGGAGGATTGCCCCGAAGGGCGGGCACTGGAACAGATCAAGTCCAAAAAGTACGCCGACAAATACCGCGCCCTGGGTCAAACCATCCACTTGATAGGCATCGAGTTTTCCCGGCAAACACGATCCGTGAGCGGGTTTGGGGTGGAGACAGCGTGACCGGGGAATACAGATTCCTCGCTGATTGGATCTCCCTAGAAAAGCATCACGCAAATACACGAGTTGGATGTCTCCGGACACTCCCCAAACTATCCTAAATCCCGCAAGAGATTCGCATCCCCTACACCAAGGATTTCCCATGACCATACGCAAGGGCATCATCCTCGCCGGAGGTTCCGGCACCCGGCTGCACCCGGCCACGCTGGCTGTCTCGAAACAGCTCCTGCCGGTCTATGACAAACCCATGATTTACTACCCGCTTTCGACTCTGCTCCTGGCGGGCATCCGCGATATTTTGATCATCTCCACGCCCATGGACACGCCACGCTTTAAACAACTGCTTGGCGATGGCAACGCATGGGGCATCCGGCTCAGCTATGCAGTGCAACCCAGCCCGGACGGCCTGGCTCAGGCGTTTCTCATCGGCGAGGACTTCTTGAACGGCAGCCCCTGCGCCCTGGTGCTCGGGGACAACATCTTCTATGGCCATAATCTGCAAACCCTGCTGGAAAATGCCATGGCCCGGACAGACGGAGCCACGGTCTTCGCCTACCACGTGCAAGACCCCGAGCGCTACGGAGTGGCCGAATTCAATGCATCGGGCAGAGTGCTCTCGCTGGAGGAAAAACCCGCCAAGCCCAAATCCAACTATGCGGTGACAGGCCTATACTTCTATGACGAAAACGTGGTGACTCACGCTAAATCGATCAAACCTTCGGCACGGGGCGAATTGGAAATTACGGATCTGAACAATATCTACTTGAACCAGGAGAGCTTGAGCGTGGAAATCATGGGCAGGGGCTATGCTTGGCTGGATACAGGTACCCATGACAGTTTACTCGACGCCAGCATGTACATCGCCACCCTGGAAAAAAGACAAGGCCTGAAAGTGGCATGCCCCGAAGAAATCTGCTTCCGCCAGGGGTGGATCGATGCGGACCAAGTTGCCCGCTTGGCTCAACCCCTATCCAAGAACGGCTACGGCCGCTACCTGCTCAACCTTCTAAAACGCACGAGTTTCGCATAA
>RZYB01000313.1 GCA_009930495.1 Deltaproteobacteria bacterium | reverse complement strand
ATGGATGAATGCAGAAAGAACTGGTGTCGCGGGCTGATGTCGCCGTACATGCTTTCAAAGGTGTCCAGAGCCTCGCCTTCGTACGCATAGTCGTCTTCGTAATAGCTCTGTACCAGGCGCGCAGTTTCCACCAGTCCAGGGGAACCCAGGTCGCGCTCAGCTCCAGCCCATGCATGGTGGCCGATTCATCGTTTTCCGTGCGTGAATCGAGCTGAAGATGGTATGTGGGCGTGGTTTCCGGATAAATATTTTGGGGCGAGTAGGTCGTGGTCATCAGGTTTTCGGCCTTGGCGCAATACACGGATGTATCGAAGAACAATGTGCTCGATGGCGAGAAGCGGTGCCCCAGTTCCCAGACGATGATGTTTTCCGCGTCGAGATCGCCGTCGCCGGTGACGGACGAGCGTAGGGGAAGAATGTTGCCGGAATTCGGGGGCATCTCGATATTGCGGACGTCCACGTGATACGTCACGTCCTGTTCGGCCACGGATGGCGTGCGCACGGAGCGCGATACCGCGCCCCAGAGGGCGTGGGTTTCCGTGACGTGCCAGAGCAGGCGGGCGCTGGGCAGGATTTCCACGCCGGTTTGGTCGTTGCGTTCGAATTTGCTGCCCAGGGTCAGAATCCAGCGGCCATCGGCGAAAGAAATTTCATCCTGGACAAAGGCGCTGAAAAGATTGTCCGAGCGATCTGACGTGGCAAAATAGACCGCGTTTTCGTCGGAGGACGTGTTGACCGCGATCGAGCGGTAGCCGATGCCCCATTGGGTAAAATGGTTTTTTAGTGGCTTGAATTGGTGCTGGAAGTCGAGGTCCAGGGTATCTATGCCGACCTCGTAGTGCGGGCTGTCATGTTCGTCGCGGGTGTAGTAGGCTTGCAGGCCGATGGAGGACTCCCCACCCAGATCTCGTTCGTAGCGCCCTAGAACCGTGGCCAGCAGGATGTCCCGGATGTTGCTTTTGGTGACGACTTCGGCGGGGGGCGTCAGGTCCGGGTAGGACAGCTCGCCCCTGTTGACGCCCTGGGTGAGATCGCCCTGAATGGTCAGCGTGGAATCCTTGTCCGGCACCAGGTCCGCGCGGAAGCCCGTTGTCGCGCTTTCCAGGGCGCCGGGAATTTCCTCGCCGTCAAGATTGACCACCTCGTCGAGGTGCCGGTATTTGCCGAAAATTCTGTAGGTGTTGTTTTCGCCAAACGCGCCGCCATGGCGCAAGGCCGCCGTGCCCAGCTCCCGGCTGCCATAAAGGGCGCTGGCCATGAATCCCTGGGTCTTGGCCGCGGACTTGGTGATGATGTTGACGATGCCGTTGACCGCGTTGGCGCCCCAGGCGCTGGTGCCGGGTCCGCGAATGACCTCGATACGGTCGATATCCTCCATGATGACGTCGATGGTTTCCCAGAAGACGCCGCTGTAGACCGGCGAATATACGCTGTGCCCATCGATCAGAACCAGCAGCTTGTTTTCAAAAATGGGATTGAATCCGCGTCCCCGCGAGGACACGGACCAGATCCCCGCGTTGTTTTGGCCCACCATGAGTCCCGGCACCAGGCGCAGGGCTTCGGGAATGCTTGTCGCCCCGCTGCGCCGGATATCCTCGTTGGTGATCACGGACACTGCGGCCGCTGTTTCCTGCAGGTTTTGCGCGCGTTTGGACATGGAGGTCACGGTCAGGTCCATGAGCTCCTCAAGGCTCATGTCCAGGTAGGTATTGGCGCAGATGGCCGCTTTCGCGGGCATGAAGGCGAAGGCGAGGAGAAGGGCGAGGATTTGTTTCACGAACGGCATGCTTGGCTCCTGGGTGGGGCGGTGTCGGGACGGCCTGCAATCACAGGGGGTTACCTTTTTTGTGAAGGCGATGACCGTTTGATTCTGGATTGTGGGCGAGGCGTCGTGTTCATGTTCAGTTCCGTCAGTCTGATATATTTCTGGAAGGCGTAGAAAAAAGAGTTGACCGCGAGCACGAATCCGGCCTTTCCGTCCAGGAAACCGAGGCGGATCAGATAGATTTTCAGGAAGCGGGCCAGCCCATGC
>RZYB01000312.1 GCA_009930495.1 Deltaproteobacteria bacterium | reverse complement strand
TGACGCGGCAAGCTCGGTAAACCCCATCCGGTGCAAGACCAAATAGGAAGGTGACCGGCCCGGTCACGACCCTTCGGGTAGGTTGCTGGAGACGGCGGGCAACCGCCGCCCTAGAGGAATGACAGCCGCCCGGCAACGGGCACAGAATCCGGCTTATCGTCCGGCTCCGTACTTCTTCATGATGATATCCTCACTTTGGACCATCCTGCTGGCCGCTGGCCAGGGTTCGCGCCTGGCACCGGCCACGGGCGGCGAACGCAAACAATTCCTGCCCTGGAAAGGGCTGCCCCTGTACTGGCACAGCATCCAGACCCTGGCCGCCGTGCCGGACATGGCCGGCATCGTCGCCGTCTTTCCGGAAACGGAATTGTCCGAACGCACCGCCGAAATCACGGCCCTCGCGCGTCGTCACTCCCCTGGGGTGCCCGTTCTGGCCGTGGCCGGCGGGAATCGCCGCCAGGACTCTGTCCGACTGGGACTGGCCGCCCTGCCTCAAAACTGCGGCCGCGTTCTGGTCCATGACAGCGCCCGTCCCTTTTTCTCCGCGAGCCTCGTACGCGCCCTGCTGGATGGCCTGACCGAAGGCGCTCAGGGTGTCGTGCCCGGCATCGCGGTCACGGACACCATCAAGGATGTGGATAAAGACCGGGTCCGGGCCACGCTGGACCGTTCCCGGCTGGTCGCCGTGCAGACCCCGCAGCTCTTTCCGAGCGCAATCCTGCGTCAGGTCCACGCCCGGGCCGAAACCGAAGACTGGCGGGTCACGGACGACGCCAGCATGATCGAACTGGCCGGCGGCATGGTCCGCGTCGTGCCCGGCGAGATCACCAACATCAAAATCACCACTCCGGAGGACCTGCGCGTGCTCGCACCCCCCTCGACTCTGCCCCGCCCGTGCACCGGATTCGGCTACGACGTCCACGCGTACGGCGGCAATCGCCCCATGGTTCTTGGCGGCATCCCCATTGCCGGCGCGCCCATGGTCAAGGCCCATTCCGACGGCGACGTACTCCTGCACGCCCTGTGCGACGCCATCCTCGGCTGCCTTGGCCAGGGCGATATCGGCGACCATTTCCCAGACAGTGACGCCCGCTTCGAAAACATGGCCTCGGGCATTCTGCTGTCCGAAGTCATGGACAAGGCCCGCGCCGCCGGCCTTGCCATCCATCATGTGGACCTGACCGTCATCGCCCAGATTCCGCGCCTGTCCCCGCACAAAACAGCCATCCGCTCCAACGTGGCCAGGCTGCTGGAACTCAACGACGACCACGTCAACATCAAGGCCACTACCGAGGAACATCTGGGCTTCACCGGCCGCAAGGAAGGCATCAAGGCCGTGGCCGTGGTCACGGCCGCAAGGGAGCAGGCATGACCAATTTCAAAACCGGCGGTCCCTGGATCACCCGCTTCGCGCCCAGCCCCACGGGCGTGCTGCATCTGGGCAACGTGCGCGCCGCCATCCTCAATTTTCTCCTGGCCCGGCAGAGCGGCGGCAAATTCCTGCTTCGCCTGGAAGACACGGACCGGGAACGCTCCACCTTTGCCTCCGAAGCGGCCATCCTATGGTCCCTGTCCTGGCTGGGTCTGACACCAGACGAGCCGGTCCGCCACCAAAGCCTGCGTCTGGAACGCTATGCCCTGGCCGTACAGCACTTGGTGGAACGGGGTCTGGCCTATCCTTGTTTCTGCACCGAAGCCGAACTGGAGCGCGAACGAGAACTGGCAGCCCAAAACGGGCAGCCGCCGCGCTATGGCGGGCGCTGCGCCAGCCTTGCCCCGGACGAGGCCCAGGCGCGCGTGGAGGCTGGCAGTCCTCATGTCATCCGGCTGCGCTGTCCGGCCGACAGGACCATCCAGTTCACGGATTTGATCAAGGGTCAAATCAGCGTGCCGACCTCGGCCTTTGGTGATTTCGTACTGCTGCGTTCCTCGGGCTGGCCCAGCTACAACTTGGCCGTGGTCGTGGACGACGTGGACATGGGCGTCAATCTGGTCCTGCGCGGCGAGGACCATTTGACCAACACGGCCCGACAGA
>RZYB01000311.1 GCA_009930495.1 Deltaproteobacteria bacterium | reverse complement strand
GGGGACAGCGGCAACCTTGCCTCCTTTGGGGGCAAGGCAGTTATACCCCTTCTAGGGGTTATTCCAAGTCCTGGCCCTTTGGGCCAGGATTCTTTAAAATCATATATTTGAAGAAAAAAACTAATACCCTGCAAGAAAAGCTGGCACAGAACTTGTTATGCTTCTCATAAGTTTTGCAAGATTATTTGAAGAATTGAAATCGGCAATAAACCCGTGTCGGGAGCGAAGATGGTGCACAATCTCCGATTCCGACCCAACCCCAAGGAGCGATGAATAATGGAAGCATCCGTAAAAGATTTCATGGTCCCCATAGCCAAATTCCCCAGGATATCGGACACGGCCACTTTTTCGGGGGCGGTCATGGCCCTGGAACGGGCCAACGAGGAATACATCTCCGGGAAGCGCGAACAGCGCATCCTCCTGGTAACGGACAGCGAAGGCAAGGTTGTCGGCAAGCTCTCGCCGCTGGACGTGGTGCGCGGACTCGAACCGGACTACGAAAAACTGGTGGACGAGCAGAGCAGCGTCTACGTTGAAAAGTTCAGCTACGTCATCCAGCCCATGAAGGAACAGACCACCCTGTGGGCCAAGCCGCTGGACGACCTCTGCACCACCGCCAAGGACATCCTGGTCAAGGATTTCATCCAGCCCCCCAAATCGTCCCAGATCATCGACCAGGACACGAACCTCAACAATGCCTTCCACCGCTTCGTCATGTTCAAGCACGACTCTCTTTTCGTCATGGACGGCAAGAAACTCATCGGCCTTTTGCGCTTTTCCGACGTGTACAGGGAAATCGGTCGCAGGATCAAAGAATCGTGCGGCCTCTGAGTCGCCGTCTTCAATCGTTGCGATCACTGCGAAGTTAACACTGAAAAAAATAAAGGAGAGAATCCATGAGTGCACAAGACGTGCGAGATACTTCCCCAGATGAGCTCCTCATGCACGAGGAAGAGCCCCAGGGTCCCACGCAGTCCGGCAAGTCCATGATCATCAAGCTGCTCATAGCCCTTGGTATAGGAATATTCATCATGATGCTGCCCAGGCCTGAAAACCTTCCGGCCGAAGGTCACCGCCTGGCGGCCATCCTTCTCCCCGTTGTCTTCCTCTGGGTGTCCGAAGCCATTCCCATCGGCATCACAGCACTCTTGGCCACGGCGGCAATGATCGCCTTCAAGGTGACCAAGACATCGGACGCCTGGGCGCCCTATGCCAACCAGGCGGTCATGTTCGTCATGATGATCATCATGTTCGGCGTGGTTCTGAACGAGGTCGGGCTGGCCAAACGTCTCTTGTTCCTGATCCTCAAAGTCGCCGGCACCAACGTCAAAAAGCTGAGTTTCTTCGTGGCGGTCAGCAGCACCATCCTGTCCTCCATCTTCCACGACGCGACCATCACCATCATCATGCTCTTCGCCATCCTGCCCATCTTCACAGCCATGGGCATCACTCCGAAGAAGAGCAACAACCTGAGCAAATTCTTTATCATCCTCATTCCGCTTTCAGCGTCAGCCGGCGGCTTCGGCACGCTGCTCGGCGGCGGTCGCTGCCCTCTGGCCGTGGACATCACATCCAAATATGTTCTGGAAACCACGGGCGTGGCGTTGAACATAGGTTTCGTGAAGTACATGATGATCAACTTCCCCCTGTGTATCTTCACGGCCATCGCCACCTGGGCCGTATGCTACCTGATCTTCAGACCCAAGGAAGTGTCCCTGCCCGCCGAGGCCAAAATTGAAGAAATGCCCAAGATGAGCACCGCCGAGATCGGCGTCACGCTGGTTTTTGGCGCGGCCTTCGTGCTCTGGTTCCTGGGCGACCTGACCGGGCTGCACCTGACGGTCGTCGCGGCCCTGGCCTTGGCCGGCTTCTGCGCGCCGGGCTGGGTTTCCTTCAAGACCATCTGCGACAAGTTCCCCTGGGAATCCTGGATCGTCTTCGGCTCCGGCGTCTCCCTTGGCGCGGCCATGCTCTCCAGCGGACTGGGCAAGTACCTCGCATCGGTCTGTCTGCCCCTGCTGGAAGGCCACGGCCAGTTCGTGACCTACTACGGCATC
>RZYB01000310.1 GCA_009930495.1 Deltaproteobacteria bacterium | reverse complement strand
CCAGCAAGGCTACGAGGACGGCAAGACCGAAGGCAAGCTTGAACATGCCGAAAAGATGATGGAAACGATCCTGTCCTCGGTGGAATTCATCGAGGGCATTGAATCGACCCTGGTCAATGTTGTCGGCCAGGCCATCCGCAAGATCATCGGCGACCTGGACGACAACGACCGCATCGTGCGCATCGTACGCACAGCCCTGACGAATGTGCGCAACCAGCAGCACGTCACCGTGCGAGTGGCCCCGGCCGACGCCGCTGCAGTGGAAACGGCGATGGCGGCCATGCTCCAAACCGCGCCCGGCCGGACCAGCTTCATGGATATTATTCCAGACGCGCGCCTCGAACGGGGGGCCTGCCTCCTTGAAAGCGAACTCGGCGTGGTCGACGCCAGCCTCGAAACCCAGCTCAAGGCCTTGGAAAACGCCCTTCTGGCGCGCATCAACGCCTGATCCGCGCGGCCGGAACACATCAAACCCGCGCCACGGCGATCACGCGCCGCGCGGCACAAAGGGGATGACCCATGACGGCACGTGAACGCATCAGGGCGTGGCTCGCCAACCTGGACAAGAATGAGCAACACCCCCGGACGCTTGATGCCGAAGGCTTCTGCACCATGTCCGTGGGCCAGCACACCGTCGTGACCCTGGCCGTGCCGGCCGAGGGCGACCAGTTTCTTGTCCACGCGCCGATGCTCTCCCTGCGCGGCGCCCAGCCGTCCTTGCTGGCGGATTTTTACGCCATGCTCCTGGGAGAACAAATGCCCGGCATTCTTCCTTTGGGCCTGTGCTACTGCGTGGACACGGAGGGAGGCGGCGTTTTCCTGCTCGGACGCCACGCCATCGAGGGCATGGATGCAATGGCCTTCGAACGGACCCTGACTTCCTTTGTCGAGACCGCCACGGCGGCCCGCCCCAGACTTCTGGACGCACTGCATCGGCTCGAGGCGAGGCACGCGGGCGCCACGGACGCCCCGCCCATGCAGGCCCAATCCCTGGCTTCGACGGACGTATCCGACGACGACTTGGTCCACATGGGCACAAACCTCTACCTGCGGGTCTGACCGGCCACGAGGAGCCAAAAGCATGAGCCTGCTGATCAACCAGCCCCTCCCCGGCGTCCAGCACGGACCGACACCGGGCGGCGTCGATTCGACACCAACGGCGGGCGTCACGGCCGATCCCATGCGCGCGGCCATCGCCACCCATTTCCGCCCCGGCGGGCAACAATCCGTCCACGCGTCCGAAACTCCGGCCCGTCAGAGCCCTCCAGGCCTGGCCAAAACAACCACGGATCTGGCCCTGGCGCCCCGGCTTGGAGCAGAGGGAAAACTTTTTGCGCGGGCCGAGAATCTGGTGGCCAACGTGTTGGACGGGGAAATTCCCATGCGGCAGGGCATGCGCGAACTTCAGGCCCTGCGCCACGAAGCCATCGCGGCCACCCCCGGGGACCAGAACACGAAAGCGGCCTTTAACGCCCTGTGTACAACCCTGGTTCTAAGCCCGCTCAAAAACGCCGGGCTGGCCCAAAACCCGGCCATGGCCCGCGCCCTGGAATTCACGCTCCACGCCCAGCTGGACCGGGTGCTTGAGGCCGACTCGCCCGAAATTCTGGATCAGGCCCGCACGGAAATCGAGGCCACTCGCCGACTTTTCCAGGAAAACGGCAGACTCGGCGCGGATCAGGCCCTGGCCATCGAAACGCTGCAAGAATGGATCGAAACCAAGGCCCTGGCCCTGACCGCCATTGACACCCTGGCCCCGCGTGTCGCCGCCCGGCAGACAGGTTCCGGCCACGAACCCCTGGCCACGGTCCTTGATGCCGCCACGACCCTGCGCGCGGATCTGGTTTCCAGCCGGGAATCATCCACCGTGCCCCTGCGCGACATGGCCCTGACCGTGCTCTCGCCCCGCGTGGACCAACAGATCGCCGCCCTGGAAGACCTGTCAACGGCGAGGTACGCGCCACTCGACGAAGAGGGGCAAAACCTGCTCCGGGAAACCCGGTCCGTGACCGTGGACAACCACGTCCAGGCGCCGCCAGCCGCGCACGTCGAGGCACACGACGCGGCCGTGACC
>RZYB01000309.1 GCA_009930495.1 Deltaproteobacteria bacterium | reverse complement strand
GACCCGCAACACCTACGCGTCCCTGGCCGGCAACTCCGGCCAGGGCAGCCTTGCCCACGTCCTGGACACGGTCCGGACCGAAGCCACCGGCGACCTGGAAACGGCCCTGCTCCGCGTCGATAACATGAATCTGGCCGGAGTACGCGACGCCCTGGGGGACATGGCTCCCGGCATCGAAGTTGCCGCGCGCCGGGCCCTGGCCGATCTCCCCCATGCCGAAACCACGGCGATTCTGGAGCGTCTGGAAGACCATGTGTTCCACATGCCGCAAATCCGGCACTCTCCGGCCCAGAACGCCGAAAGCGCCCCCGACTACGCGGTCTGGGGGAATATCGCCGTGTCCGCCGGCATCCAGGACGCGGACGATGTTGCCCCCGAACTGGCCACGCAGACCACCAATTCCTTCCTTGGCGTGGAAAAAACCCATGGACACTGGACCACGGGCCTCACGACCGCCCTGCTCCAGCACTGTCTGAACAGCAGAGACGACGATTCCCGCGCGACAATCACCTCCGTGCGCGCCTATCTGCACACCATCTGGCGACAGCACCTCCGCGATGCCGGGCCGTATGTCGCGGCCAGCCTGGGCGCGGGCCGCTCCCGCGTCACCACCGTCAGGGACATCTCCTTTCTGGACACGGATGCCGACGCCCAACACTGGGCCCGGGATGTCAGCCTGGGACTGGGCGCCGGGCACGTCTTCACCCCTGGAGCATGGCGGATCCATCCCCATCTCAAACTCTCCGGCGTGCTCGTACGGGAAGACGCCGTGGAGGAAGGTGGTGCCCAGACCATGAATCTCGACATCGATTCCGGCGACATCGCATCCGTGCACTCAACCCTTGGCCTGCGCATGGGCCGGACCATGGCCATGGATACGGTGTCGATTTTTCCCGAGGCCCACGTGCAGTGGATGCACACCCTGTCCTCCGATCTGGACCAAGTGCACACCCGATTCGACACCTTTGGACCGGATTTCGCCATTGCCAGCACCGCCACCCGCGACAGCCTGCGCATGGGCGCGGGAGTGATGCTCTCCACCAAAAACCTGCATGGGGGCATGCGCTACGAGTACAGCTCCCACGACGGCGGGGATATCAAGGAACACGCACTCAATCTTGAGCTGCGCTTCCTGTTCTAATGGTTTTGAAAAACAGACTCTCACAATAACCGTCAGGCTATGCGGACAACTAAAAAAACAAAGCGTGCATCCCCCTACCCTCCGCGGCAAAGGCACGGGGATACCGATGAGCGCGCCCCCCGCTTCCCCGCAACCATAAGGAGTCTCATGCATCCGATTGTTTTTCTTCCCGCTCGGTCCTGGTGGCGGCTTTTACCTTTATGTCTTGTTTTCCTTCTGGCTGGACGCATTGCCTGGGCGGAACCGTCCCCTTTGCCCCAATCCTTTGATCTGCGCGACATCGACGGCCACGCCTTTATCGGACCGGTGAAAGATCAAGGGCCCGTGGGCACCTGTTATGCATTCTCCGCCGCCGCAGCAGCCGAAAGCACCTTGAACCGGGCCATGAATCTGTACGACGAAAACGCCGCGCGCTTTTCCGAATCGTTCATTGTCTGGAGTTTATCTCCATATTACGAGGGGTTCTCATACGAGGGTGCCTATAGTATTTTCGACGAGCTTCAGGCCTTGGTCGATCATGGCCTGCCCCGCGAGGAATTTTTTCCCTACGTCACCAGCCAGCCACAAGACTTGCATTGGGATGCCAAACGCACGAAGTTCAGCAGTTGGCACAGAATCCCCACCAACGATGTCGAAACCATGAAGCGTGTTCTCCAGACCTTTGGTGCCGTTGACGCCCTTATTCTGGTTGAGGATGCTTTTTACGACTACAAAGGTGGTATTTTTTCCAACACCTATACCGCGCCGCTTACCCCAGTTGAATACGATGCAAATATAAACCATGGCATTTCCCTTGTCGGCTGGGACGACAACGCCGACGGCCAGGGACACGGAGCCTGGATTCTGCGCAATTCCTGGGGGCCGACTTGGGGTCTCGACGGCTATATGCTCATCGACTACACCTCCGCCGCCGTGGCCACGTCCGCCACATAT
>RZYB01000308.1 GCA_009930495.1 Deltaproteobacteria bacterium | reverse complement strand
GAGGCTGGAAATTTTTCACTCAGCGCCGGCGATCCATTTTGGACCATTTTGGTCTGTGGCCATGCGTGGCATGACCATGAGTTTTTGCGGGGGAGTCCTTTCAGGGCAGGGTGAAATTGATTTCGACCCTCTCCAGACTGACCTGCTCCAGAATCACGTCCAGGCTTTGCCCCAGGCGGAAGGTTTTGCCGGTGCGTTGGCCCAGTAGATCCTGCCGTTCCGGATCGAAGACGTAATAATCATCCAACGTGGCCAGACGGACCAGCCCGTCCACGGGCATGGCCACGAGCTCCACCCAGAATCCGAATTCCGCCACTCCGGAAATGACCGCGCGCATGGTTTCGCCGACGCGGTCTTCCAGGGCCAGAATGGCGGCCCGCTTCTGAATCTCCCGCTCGGCCTCCATGGCTTTGCGTTCGCAGGCGTTGAGGCCGTCGCAAATGCCCTGCAACCGTTCCGGGTCCATGGTCTCGGCCTGACCGGCCAACAGGCGTTTCAAGGCGCGGTGGACCAATAAATCCGCATAGCGTCGGATGGGCGAGGTGAAATGGGCGTACGCCTCGGAAGCCAATCCGTAATGGCCGTCGTTGTCCGGTGAATATTGGGCCTGCATCATGGTGCGCAGAATGAGACGGCTGACCAGGTATTCCAGCTCCGAGCCCCGCGCCGCGTCGGCGATGCGCCGCAACCCGGCCCGGTCCGCCTCGGCCGGCAGACGATCGACCAACGCCGTGTGGGCCAGGGTGCGCAGCAAGATGTCCTGCTTGCGTTCGTCGGGCTGGGGATGGATGCGGTACGGGAAGACCCGCTCCCGGCTGCCCAGATATTCGGCCACGCGCTCGTTGGCCGCGATCATGAACTCCTCGATCAGTCTGTGGCTGAACAGGCGCACGCCGGCCAGAACCTCGATGACGCCGTCATGTTGGCGGACCTGGGCTTCGGGAATGTCGAAATCCAGGCAATCCCGCCCTTCCCGTCGGCGCATGAATATCCGGGCCAGTTCCGCGGCCTGGGTCAGCATGGGCAGAAGCGGTTGGACGGCCGCGTCCGGCGTGCCGTCCAGGGCAGCCTGGACCTGGTTGTACGTCAGCCGGGCCTGGCTTTGGATCACGGCGTTGTAGAACCGTGGCTGGCCGGGTTCGCCGTCGGCGGAATACACGGTGTCCACGACCATGGCCAGACGCGGCACGTCCGGGCGCAGGCTGCACAGACCGTTGGACAGGGCCTCGGGGAACATGGGCTCCACGGACAATGGAAAATAATACGAGTTGGCCCGCGCCACGGCTTCCCGGTCCAGGGCCGAACCTTCGGGCACGTAATGGGCCACGTCGGCGATGGCCACCACCAGACGGAAACCGCCGCCAACGCGTTCGACATACACGGCGTCGTCGAAATCCTTGGCTGTCTCGCCGTCGATGGTCACCAGGGCCAGGCCGCGCAGATCCTCGCGGCCGGCCCAGTCCGCCGGGCCGGGGGCGTCGGGCAGGTTTTCGGCCTCGCGCACGGCCTCCACCGGAAATTGTTCCGGAATCCCGTAGGCGGTTTTGACCAGCAATTCCTGGGTGGCCAAATCGCGTTCCTCGCCCAGACGCCGCAGGGCCGTGCAAAACCACAGGCCGTTGTCCCGTTCTTCCACGGGGGTCACGGTCAAAATGTCGCCCTTGTCCGGATCGACGAGGCTTGAGGTGTCCACCTCGCAGTAAAAAGGCATGCGGCTGTCCGTGGGATGGCAAAAATAGACTCCCTGCCGGATGCGCCGGCTGACGCGCACGACCAGCTCCCGCGTGCCGCGTTCGAGCACCTCCACCACCCGCGCCTCGGGCGCGTCCTTTTTGCGTTCGGCCACGATCACGGCCGCGACCCTGTCGCCGGGCCAGGCGTCGCCAAATTGGGACGGATGGACGAAGACGTCCTTTTTGGTCCGGTCCTCGGGAATCAGGTAGCCCACGCCGGAGCGGCGCACGTCCAGGGTGCCGATGAGGCGCGGCAGATTTTCGGGCAGGGCGTGGCTTTTGCCCACGGCAATGATTTCGCCGGCCCGGACCATCTGGGCCAGGGTGGATTTGATGCTTTTTTTCA
>RZYB01000307.1 GCA_009930495.1 Deltaproteobacteria bacterium | reverse complement strand
GGCGGCGGGCGTCTTTATTTGCCCCTGGCTATGAGCGCCGAAAACTGCCCATGGCGGCTAGACGAACTTGATGTGCGGGAAGAGCTTCTTGGTTGACTCTTGAAAAGAGCGCACGGCCCTGTCCAGAGATTCGAGTTCGGAAGGCGTCAAACGATTTGAAGCGGGCGATGGCTCGCCCTTCGGATTCGGTGAGGGCTTCCCCCTCAAATCCTCGTCGTCTTGGTTCATGGCGTCACTCCATCTGTTCCCATTCAATCCCCATGGCGTCGGCAATGCGGCGCAAGGTGGACGGCCTTGGGCGCGCGTCCGGGGCCTCCATCTGGGCATAGGCGGACTGCGAGATGCCCATGCGTTCGGCCACCACGGATTGAGTCAGTCCAAGGTGCTCACGCCATGCCCGCACGGTGGACTTCCCGGCCAGGATCAGACCCACCACCTCGTTGGGCAAGGTGACATGTTCATCGCCCTTGGCGGTCATGCGCAGATAATCGTCATAAGGCACGACAACGGCCACGGGCACGCCATCGGCCCGGATGACTTGGTGTTCACTGCTTGTAGATGTGCTCATTTCTTCTCTCCACGCGCTCGATGGTGATAACGACCGGATTGCCCTCGGCATCCACCCGGAAAAAGACGCGGTAGTCGCCCACTCGTAACCGGTAATCCTCCCGATTGGTAAGCGCCTTGACCTGCTTGACGCTTGGCCACTCCGCGAGCCCGTCCACGGCCAGCTTAATTCTTCCCGCATCGTTGACCGGGAGCTTCAAGAGCTGCTTGGTCGCCTTCTTTGTCCATAAGATTTGCGTCATGCACAAGCTAATAATTATTAGAATGAGCGCGGTCAATCTCGTGGCTTCCTGGACGGCCCCGGACAACCTGACTTGATTTTGAAAAAATCACCGGCATTTTTCAGAGTCACCTATTCAAGACGCGCGCGGCGGAACCGAACGCGAGACGACAGGGGTGCCCCCTCCCCGCCCCCGGTCTGTCCCCCTGGCCTTGTCCAGCACCCCGGCTTGGTTTGCCCTGGCCCAAAGCCCTGGCCAAGCCTCCAAACCCTGGCCAAGCCCTGGCCAGCAACCCAAAGCCCCCGACCAAAGGGCCACCCTCCCCAGCCCTGGCCACCAATCAAGCCCAGGCCCAAAGCCCACCACCAGCCTTCAAGCCTCTTCCCCCTGGCCAGTCTTCCCCAGCCCATGAGCAAGGCCCTGGCTCCCCCGTCCATGGTCCTGGCCCGCCCTCCATCTGCCCATGGAGACATGGAGACATTGGCTTTTCAACGTCTCCATCCCCCAGGCCACGGCCTGCCTATGCCGGGAGACATGGAGACATGGAGACGTGGAACCACGAGCAAGGGCCATGCACCCGCACGCCACCACGCGGGGAAACCTGACCGCATTGGTCCGTGTTACACATGAAAAATAATACAGCGCGGATCATGCCACACTATCAGGGAAAAGACCAAAAAGCATGGGGCGTGCCGATATAGCACCAGCAACAATTTGATTCAAAAACAAGCGACACGAAAATATGAGGCATGCCATTTGCTTTCGTGCTGAACGTGTCATCCTATGGACGGAGACGCCGGTACACGGTCGGAGCGTCCAGAACCGTGAGGCATACGAAAAACACCCTTGGTGGGCGTGGGCTCGGTCCGGCCCATTCGCACGTCCGGATCGGACCCGTACAGGGTGCCCCCCCCCCACAACGATGTTACCCAGGGCCAGGGGAGGGCGTTTGCTTGCAGACAATGCAGATATTGAAAAATCAAAGTCTGCAACCGGGAGCCTAGACGAAGCAAGCCTCCGCAGACAATGCAGACATGGACCCTGGTGGTTCAGGAAAAAGTCCTCAGGTTTTTGAGCTCATCCTAAGGCGGCCCGGATTTCCAACGCTCGGAGATACGGGCAACTTTACGGGCAACACCGGATACACTATTTTTTTTATCTAGTAATTACGACATATTCTGAATGAGTTCGACAGACTAACCCTCCGCCACTGCGATAAAATCACGAGAAGCCGGACCGTCATGGTTCGGCTTCATTTGTTTTCGTGGTCTTCCTGTCGTGGAGCTCCTGCTC
>RZYB01000306.1 GCA_009930495.1 Deltaproteobacteria bacterium | reverse complement strand
AATATCGCCGTTAAAAATATGCTTTATCGGGATATCAATAAACTTGAAACAAATATTACAAGAATATATCTTGAAGACATTACTAATCCGACAAGTTCAGACAATGCATATAACAGACTTTTACAGAGAACAGACCGCTCTGCCAAATATTTGGCAGCTTTCTCATCATTAGAAAGACAGAATCTGTCTTTATGTAATTCGATAATGAGTGAGATATATCAAACACTTGAAACCTCAGAGGAATTCTATATCCACCAAAATATGGTAGACTTGATTACAATTACATCAGATTACTTCACCGGGAATGACAATACATTCCCTTCGACAAATCAAGTAGCTCTTTTAACAACTTTAGTTGACAATGGGGATTATCCGGGTCTTCTTGCAAAGAATATTTTGTTGGAATTTGGCCTAATCAACTATAATGAGCCAATTGTTGAATCAACTATGCTCAAAAATAGTATTGTTGAATGGCAGCCTGTTGTGGCATCATCAATGGATATGGGAATTTTGATTTATCCAAACCCAGCAACAGAAACACTAAATATCAATCTACCAGAAAAACGTCCAAATTCATCATTTGAAATACGGTCTACAACAGGACAGTTAATAATGAAAGGATTACTGGATTCAAGCAAAACATTCCAGAAAATAAACATAAGCAATATTGAATCTGGGATATACACATTTGCTATCTTCAGCAACAATGCAAAGATTCATGTTCAGAAAATAACGATCCAATAATTTGTAATTCATTTATCAGTACCGTATTTTTAATGCGGTACTGATTTCACTATTAAACTATGAAAAAAACAATACTCTTTCTACTGATTTTTCTCCCTTTATATATCTCTGCCCAAGAATGGGATCATTTATACGATAATACATTTGGCTCTATTCGAATGATTCAATCAGCTCATCATTCTTATGATAGTGGTTTCTGTATATATCACCACAATACCAGTAATTATTTTAGATATTCGAAAATCGATATAGACGGGAATATCTTATGGACAAGAATTATGAGGTATTCTGAATCAAATTATTTTGGTCGGGGATGGATGACAACAGATAAATATGGGAATACATACTATTCAGGGTTTGTTGATGTTAATGAAGCGGGGAAAACCGCGATTATGAAAATTAATCCATGTGGTGAATTAATATGGTGTCACACAATAGATATTCCATTCAATCCATGGAACTATGGAATGTCCATACATGTATTGCCCAATAATGATATTCTTGTACATGCAAGATATGCCGGATTCTGGTCAGGTAATTCTCCTGAAGAAAGAGAACAACTTATAAAGTTTAATGAAAATGGTGATCTGCTCTGGATAAATCACATCATGCCAAATTATGAACATCCAGATAAAGCAAACCTATTCCTTGAAACATGTATCCCTAGCGCCGACGGAGGAGCATTTATTGCCGGTACTGTATATATGCAGGATAGTGTCTCGGGACCAGATCTTTTGTGGCCAAAAGGAGTTATTGTCAAAACCGATGATTTTGGAGAAGAAGAATATATTTCAATTTTTGATTATCCTGAAGAAAATAGTTGTATGGTTTTTGAATTTGCTCTTGAAACAGATAGTGATATACTTTTAGCAGGATACGACTACATTGCTCCAAGTAACGCAACACCTACTCCAACTATCTGTTCAATTGATAAAATATCAGGACAACTAAAAAACCGAAGCATCCAATATCTTGCTGACGATATTCCTACTGGTATGAGTCTTATGGTACGAGAAGTTGAAGATGGATATATGATAGTCAATACAATCCAAATACCCTCAGTTTTACATAACATGTTACAAATTGAAATTTTAGATGAATCCTTTTCTGGAGTTGATTCAATTTTATTTGAAACTAGAGTAATAATTTATGATAATTCAACCACAGCCTGCGAAGATAATTCAATTATTGTCTCAGGATTAGAATGGGAAGACCCATATACTTCAAACCTGAGTAAGGCTATGGCAATGAAAATTAATCAGGATCTCTCTATTGATTCAGTCTCAAACATTCAACTTAATTACGATTCATTATGTCCATACACTATTGAATCTGGGGACAGAGTT
>RZYB01000305.1 GCA_009930495.1 Deltaproteobacteria bacterium | reverse complement strand
ATCACCAATCTTCAGATCCAAACTGAAAACCTCCAGGCTGCTGAGTCGCGCATATCTGATGCTGACGTTGCCCAGGAGATGACAGCGTTTGTCAAAGAGCAAATCCTTACCCAATCTGCGGTAGCCATGCTGGCCCAAGCAAACACTCTACCCCAAATGGCCCTACAAATAATCCAAGGCTAGGACGCCGTCTTTCCCTCCTCGAATTCCGCCGTTTTGACCGATCATCCAGGCTAACCACCCATTAGGGGGATTTTGCCCCTGATCTTTTCCCTTCGCCTCTTCAAAATTTCAAATAGTGGGTAATTTTTCTCAATTTATTGCTGTTTTTGGTGTAAAAGTGGGAAGATTAAAAGTCTCACCCTATAAGTAAGGATTATGAACAGAGCACTGCCAGCTCCCTCGCCTGGGTCAGATTCGCATTGGTCGCCATCATCCTCCATCGGTTCGGTGAGATTTGATTATTCGGCTACACCCTCTTAGAAGTGGGCCGTCAATTTGAATTGAACAGCTTGCTCCACGAATCCCCATTGCCCGTCAAACCTTCAGGCCTCCCGCAGCACGGGCGCGGGCCCGCGTCGCAACTCGGCCAGTTTGATGACGCCGACGCCGGTCAAAAGCAGGGCGCTGCCGACAAGTTGGATCGGGGTCATGACCTCGCCCAGGATGAGATAGGCGAACACGGCCGTGAAGGCCGGTTCCAGGGAGACGATGATATTGGCCACGCTGGCGTCGAGCAGGCCCAGGCTGACGTTGTAGAATCCGTAGCCGCCCACCGTGGGGATGGCGCCGAGCAGGAACATGACGGTCCAGCCTTCGATGCTTTCTCCCAGCCAGAGCATGTCGGCCGGGCGCGCGGCCGAGCCGGGGACGCGGCCCGCCGTCAGGTTGATGAGCAGCAGAAAGAATCCCGCAAAGGCGAAGATGTAGAGGAGCGTGGTCCAGGGCGACAGGCCGCGTTCGGAAGTGACCCGCCCCATGAGGCTGTAGGCCGTGTAGCACAGGCCCGTCAGCAAGCCCGCCACCACGCCCAGAAAATTGGCCTGCCAGGTCGCGGCCTGGAGTGCGCCGGAAATGAGGGCGCACCCGCCCAGGCACAGGGCAATGGCCGCAATCTTGAGCCCATCCATGCGCTCCCCCAAAAATTTCCAGCCCAGGATGGCCGTATAGGCCACGGAACAATAGACCATGACCGTGGCCACGGCCGCGCCGTTGCTGGCCACGGAGATGGCCCACAGTCCGTTGAACCCGGCCAGCATCAGTCCGAACAGGGCCAGAAAGGGCAGGTGCGCCCGGTCCACGCGCAACAGCCGGGGGGACGTGGCGAGCAGGATCGGAACCAGGGTCGTGACCACGAAGACATTGCGCCAGAAGGCCAGGACCAGGGGCGGCATGGCGAACTCCGTGACCAGGTGGCGGATGAAGATGGACGTGGTGGACAGGAAGACCGCGCTGATCAGGGCGGCCAGATAGCCTTGCGTGGAGCGGGTCGGGGTCATGGGGCATCTCCTTGGGGTCTTGTGCTCGGGATGGCTCTCGTCTAGGCGGAAAGTGCCCCCACTTGAAGGGGCAATTTTGCCAAAAATCAACCCGGCCAATCGAGGTTTTTCATGCGCATCGCCCTTGAAATTCCGTCCGCTGTTCCGTTGTACCGCCAGATCAGCGCCCATTTTCGGGCCAGCATCCTGGCCGGAAATCTTCGTCCCGGAACCCGCCTGCCCGCCGTGCGCGTTTTGGCCGGAAATCTGGGCGTGAACCGGGCCACGGTGGAAAGCGCCTATGCCGAGCTCGTGGCCGAGGGGCTGGTGGTCTCCCGCCGGGGCAGCGGCTCATACGTGCTGGCGCACAGTCCGGGCGAGTCCCGAACCCCGGAGCGGTCCGGAGCGTGGCCGGCCTGGCAGCAGCGGCTCACCTATCGCGGCTATGACGCCCTGTCGGCCTATCTGCCCGAGGTCAGCCGGAGCACGGACTGGATTGCCCTGGACGGCGGCGCCTGTGATCCGCGTCTTTTTCCCATGGACGAATTCCGCAAGATCCTCGGCCGGGTCATGCGTCGGGACGGGGCCGCGGCCGTGGAATATGGGGAAATCGGCGGATTTCGCCCC
>RZYB01000304.1 GCA_009930495.1 Deltaproteobacteria bacterium | reverse complement strand
GTGACGATTTTCGAGCGCGATACCCGCCTGACCACGACCCTCATGCGGGACGGACAGCGCGCTGTTGGCACGAAGATGGACAATCCGGCCGTGCTGGACGCGGTTTTGGCCAAGGGCGGCGTTTTCCTGGAGAAAAACACAGTGTTGGGGAAGGAGTACGAGACCGCCTACTGGCCCATCATGGACGTGTCGGGAGCGATCAAGGGCATGTATTTCATCGGTAAGTCCTTGGATCATATCGCCGCGACCAAGCGGGGCGTGACCGCGGCTACCGTCGGCGTGTCCCTGGGCTTGGCGGTGGTCATGATCGGCGTCGGGGGCTGGTTCGCGTTGTCCCTGTCCCGGCCCATATCCCGCGCCACGGCCTTCGCAGCCGCGGTCGCCGACGGCAACCTGGAGGAAACGTTGACGGTTTCGGCCCAGGGCGAGATCGGCGTCCTGGCCAATGCCTTGCGGACCATGGTCGCCAACCTGAAAGACATGATCGCCCAAGCCCAAGCCAAAACCATGGAAGCGGAGGACAAGAGCCGGCAAGCAGAGGAAGCCAAGAGCGAGGCCGAGGCGGCCCGCCGCCAGGCCGAGGAAGCCCGGCGCGAGGGCATGCTGGACGCCGCGTCGCGGATCGAACTCATTGTCGAGCGGGTCACCTCGGCCTCGGAGCAGCTCGCCGCCCAGATCGAGCAGTCCAGCCGGGGTTCCGAGGTCCAGCGCCAGCGCATGGCCGAGACCTCCACGGCCGTGGAGGAGATGAACGCGTCGGTCCTGGAAGTGGCCCGCAATGCCGGGGACGCCGCGTCCAACGCGGAAGAGACCCGGGAGCAGGCCCAGCAGGGCGCGGGCGTGGTGCGCTCGGTCATCGCCGCCACCAACGACGTCCAGGCCCTGGCCGCGCGCATGAAGGAGAGCTTGGGCAAGCTCGGCGACCAGGCCACGGGTATCGGCCGCATCATGGACATGATCAGCGATATCGCCGACCAAACCAATCTTCTGGCGCTCAACGCGGCCATCGAGGCGGCCCGGGCCGGAGACGCCGGGCGCGGGTTCGCCGTGGTCGCGGACGAAGTGCGCAAGCTGGCCGAAAAAACCATGAGCGCGACCAAGGAGGTTGGCGAGGCCATCGGCGGCATTCAGGCCCGCGCGACGGAAAATATCGGGCGCATGGGGCAAACCGAGGAGTCGGTGCGCAAGAGCACGCACCTGGCCGAGGAGGCCGGCGATGCCCTGGTGCGGATCGTGGGCCGGGCCGAATCCACGGCCGATCAGGTTCGGGCCATCGCCACGGCCTCGGAGGAACAGTCCGCAGTCACCGAGGAGATCAACCGCACCACCGAGGACGTCAACCAGGTGGCCACGGAAACCGCCGAGGCCATGCTCCAGTCCGCCCAGGCCGTGGCCGATCTGGCCCGCATGGCCCAGGACCTGCGCAAGCTGGTCGATGAACTCAAGCGCGCCTGAGGGCGCGGCGTCCGTTCCAGCCGGAGCCCTCGCGCGGGGGCTCCGGCTGTTTTGTTTCCGGGTCGCGGCGTCGTTGACACTGGACCGGTCGCGCGCTAGCCGGCACGCATCCTTTCCTTCAACCCCCACCCCGCATGACAGCAGAACGCATTCCCCGTCCCGAGATCACCATCCGTGAAATGGAGCTGGACGACCTGGCCCCGGTCTATCACCTGGGCGAGCGCCTTTTTACTTGCGACCTCTACCCATTCTTGTACCGCACCTGGGACGAGTGGGAAGTGGTCGGCCACTACAACACCGATCCCGAATTCAGTTTGGTGGCCGAGGTCAACGACACCCTGGCCGGATTCATCATCGGCACCCTGATCAGCAAGGCGTCCTGGACGTATGGGTATATCGTCTGGCTGGGCGTGGACCCGGATTTTCATTCCACGGGAGTGGCCCACAAGCTGTTCGACCGACTGGTGGAGCGCATGGTGGAGTCCGGGGCGCGCTATCTCATCGCGGACACGGACCCGAGCAACAAGGCGGCCTTGAAATTTTTCACCAAGAAAGGCTTCACGAACGAGCGCGAACATGTGGTCCTGTCCCTCAACCTGAATCGGGCCGAACGCTATCGGCCATTGCTGGAAAAGCACGGCAATGGGCATGGCCACGGCGAGGGCAAGGTGCGCAAAGCGCGCCGGAACA
>RZYB01000303.1 GCA_009930495.1 Deltaproteobacteria bacterium | reverse complement strand
CGGCATCGCCCGCGAATCGGAAGATGCGGCCACGCGATCCGGTTCCGCGCGACAGTACCTTGGGAATGCGATGCCGGTGAACTTCCGCAATTGCGGGAAAAGCACGTATGGAGAAGGGATAGTCGGATGGATTACGTAGGTTTTGCCGGGACGAATGGCATCGACAGGCATCAAGTCTAAAAGCGTGCCTCGCTTCATTTAGGAAAAGGGCTCCTCGTTGACTGCGGTTGCCCCCTGTTATAGCCAAGGACCATGTGCCCTCATGTTCCGCAAGAAGAATCCATGGCCCAGAAGGTGTTAGACGAACTCGCCATCAGGGCCGCTCAAGGCGACGTAGACGAGTTCACGCTTTCGCGCCTCGAAAAGTCGGCAGCGACATCCCGGGATGTTGACTGGATCAACTACCTTTATGTCATGGGTGCGATCAGTGCACTTCGGCAGGACAAGGACGCGGTGCGCAAATACTACACGCAGGCCCTCGACGCGAACGGCGGCACATTCAAGACGCGGTTCAACTTCGCGCAATCTCTGGCGATGACCGGTCAATATTGCGAGGCGTTTGCCCAGGCAAAGGCGGCGCTCGAGATTCTTCCTACCTCTGGGCAGGCGGCAGATCTTCTTGAAAGCATTTCGGCCAGGATGATCGAAGAAATGTGGAAGGACATGGACAATGATTCCGACCAAGATCTTACTGGTATGTGCATGATGAATTTCGCAGGTGGAGTGCGATAGGTGACAAGGCGCGGCGACATCTTCATCATGCCGTTTCCGTTTACGGATCTGAAGAATTCAAAAGTACGACCGGTTCTCGTGCTGAACTCCCTCCCTGGTGACGACTGCATCGTTTGCATGCTCACCACTCAACCCTCCCGCTCGCAATACGCGGTATCAATATCTCCGAGCGATACGCGAAATGCCGCTGTCCGTCCTGGAGCGATCCGTCTCGATAGAATTGTTACCTGTGAAGAACGTGTTCTTTTCAAGAAAATTGACGAGCTTGAGCCTGCAAAACTGCAAGAAGCATTAAGCGCAGCGAAAAACCTTTTTGATTAGCCCCGACAAGGGGCTTTTTTTGGCGTGTCCGCCTGAAGCGTACATGCATCGCCAGATTTCTACTGACCCCTCCTGCAATACATCTTCATGCCGAATTACTGCAATGAGCAGATAAGCATGGATTGCCACGTCGAAGACTCCCACGCAGAGCGTGGCTTCTCGCAATGACGCATCAGCATGTCTTTATCGATGACGCTGTCGTGCCTTTCAACTGCAATTTCAGATTCAAGATCTGATCCTGGCATCCCTGGTTTCGACAAATATGCGGACCCCAGCCCACCTCAATCCCCCACCCTCTCCAGCACGAACCCACCCTCCCAAGGCAGACTGGCTGTCTGGCGCACATAGAGGACCGGGCAGGTTTCCTGGCGGCCGAATTCCGGGCAGTACCAGCCGCGCTCCACGGCCAGGGGGCCGTGCAGGGACGTGATCCGCAGGTTGTCGCCCAGCAGCACGCCCTTACCGTTGGGTGCGAAGGGCATGCCCGGATGCAGGTGCAGGCGCAGCTCCACTTCGTGCCGCCCCCGGCCCTCGACCCGGTCGCGGATCTCGATCCGGTTCCCGCTCCAGGCGATGCGGCGATGGTGCATCGGCGATCCGCTCAGGTGCGCGTAGCCGTCGTGGGCGCCCTCGCAGAACAGCGTGCTCCCGTCCTCGCGGGCCAGCGCATGGACGGGATGGGCCCGCCGCCCGACCCGGTGCGCGCCCCAGACCTCGGACTGGTCTACGCGGTCGATGATGAGCCCGTTGTGCCCCACGCCGCCCCGGTTGTAGCGCCGGATGTCCCCGTCCACGTACTGGCGGCACCCCGAATCGACGATAACCCGGCGTCCGTCCAGGGACATCTCAAAGCTCAGGGTGTCGCAATGAGCGTGACCGGGCTGGTAGTCCGGGCCGATGGGGCCACAGTCCATGATCAGAACGTCCCCGGGGCGCGGCGAGAGGCGGCAGTAGCCGCTCCCGGGGAAGGACAGCACCCGCCCGTGGCCGGCCTGCACCGGCTCGCCGCCCAGGCGTTCGTGATACGCCGCAAGCTCCGCATGGCCCGGCTCGATGCCCAGGGCCGCGTCGTTGAACAGGGCGATGCCGCCGTCGGGGTGCGTCAGGCCGCC
>RZYB01000302.1 GCA_009930495.1 Deltaproteobacteria bacterium | reverse complement strand
GTCCTTCCACTCCTGAGACTGCTTGTCGAACGTGCGCGGGGTTGACGCGACGGTGAACGATGCCACCGCCGCGCCGGACGGGGTGAATCGCAGTTCCGGGTCGGCGGTCAGGTTGCCGACGATGGTCAGGATGGTTTCGCCGCTCATGCGGTCGCGTCCTTTCGGATTGGTGGGGTCAGTCCGTGTGCGGCGAAGATGGCCGCGATCTGCTCCGGGCTGCAGGTGTTCCGTGCCCTGGGTGCGGGGCGCTCCGGTGTGGTGGCGGGTGTGTGGGGTTCGGGGGTGTCGCGTTGCCCGGCGAGCCAGTCGGCTCGGCAGGCGGCGCATGGTGTCGGGTGGGAGGTGTGCTCGGGGCAGCGTGGGGCGTTCCGGTCTGGTGGGCCGTGCCACACGTTCCCTGGGTTCGCCGTGGCTTGTGGCGCCTGCCAGTGGGGGCCCTGCATCGCGATCACGGCGGGGGTCTTGTTGGTGGGGGTGGCAGCGGCGCGGATGGCTGCCACGGCGAGCTCTGGGGCGGTGCCCATGGTGCGGGCCTTCGCGAGGGCGGCGTAGACGCCCTGCGCGTCCCAGTCGGGGCGGAGCGCGTTGACGAGGGCTGTGAGTGCCTGAGCTTGGTCTTTCGTCATCATCATCGTGACGCCGCCTCGCGCGTTACGTCACGTAACGATGATGATGAAAGGGGGAGAATAATCGGGTCGGGTCGGGTCGGGTCGGTACGGTACGGGTCGGGGTCCCGTGACTCACGCGTTACTCCGTCAGTAGTCACGCCGTTACTAACGGCGTGACTACTGGTGTTATCGTCCACGGCCACGCCCCTGCGCTTCGCACGGAGTCTCGCCTGGCGCTCCCTGTTCGCAGCGCGCTCCAGCTCGAGCTGTTCGTGCGATGGGTTGTAGTGCAAGAAGTCGTGCAGAACCCACCCCCCGGGAGCAACGTGCCAGAGCCCGGCGTCCACGAGTGCCGGAATGTGCCTTCGCAACCTCTTTCCATGCTGCATCTCGGCCAGGTCCTCGGCTGTGATGATCCCGTCTGTCTCGTCCCTCGCGGCCCAACAGAGCGCCGTGTCATGCAGCCGGTACGCACCATCGCTGAGCCTGCGAATCTTCCGGTGCTCCGGGTATCTGTCATCCTTCTTGAGCCAGGTCATTGGGCGTCGCACCTCGCGCCACGGCTCTGGTTGCACCTTCGACAGGCGAGCCGGAGGTTCCACTCGATATAGAGCCCACCCAGCTTGTAGGGCTTGATGTGATCGAGTTCCCACCACCTAGCCGCGGGGTTCCCGCAGATTCCACATAGCCCACGGTCGCGAGCGAAGATGTACTCCTGCATCCGGGCATGAACTCGCTTGGATGGCTTCCATGATCGAATCAGGTTTCCGCCACTTGTGCGGTGGTATTTCCCGGCGTAGCGGAGCTGCATATGAAGCGAGTGCTCGGTGATGATGGTGCTTCCGGGCACCATGGCTGGGGTTGTGTCACGGGCCATCAGCTTGCCGCCCTGACGGTTGGTGGCCACGTCCATGTGGCGCCGTCTGGCCCACTCACGGTGCAGGCGAACTCGATGTGGGGGGCGTGGTCGTGGTTGAGGGTGCGGATCCAGGGGGATCGCATTCGCCACCCTGCCGGTTCGTTCGCCTCGATGACGGTAAAGGATGCGGCCTCGGCCTCGTCCATGAGGTCCGGGAGGGGCGCTTGGTGGTCTTGGATGGGCCACGTCAGGGTGAGGTTCATGGTGGGTTGCTGACCCTGTGCGCGTGGGTGGCCTCGGGTAGTGTTGGTGTCAGCCATCCGTGACTCCGTTCAGTCGCTGGTGGTGAGGCCCGGGGTGACGTTCGCAGCGTCGGTCCGGGCCGCAGTTCTTCCATGCTACTCGGTTAGTGGCCCAGCCACTAGATGACGGGCTCACCCGTTGACTCCGAGGAGTTCGAGGAGGTCGAGGCCGAGGGTGCCGTGGTGGTCAGACGGCGCCCCACAGGCGTCGCAGGCGAGTTGTGCGCGGATCATGCTGTTGCCTCCTTGTCTGCGCCCCATGAGCGCCGTGCGGACCATGCGCGTTTGCTGCGGGCGTGGCGGACCTCGGCACACTCCTCGGAGCATGTGAGGCGGTTGGTGCGGGTCTTGTCGAACGGGGCGCCACACTCGACGCACCTGTTCTCCTGTCGTGCGAGTGCGGCGCGCTGG
>RZYB01000301.1 GCA_009930495.1 Deltaproteobacteria bacterium | reverse complement strand
CGGCTCCGCGCCCTGCTGGATCTGCGCTGAACAAGGAGGACATCATGAATGTGATCATCGTGGGCGGAGGCAAGGTCGGCACCCATCTGGCGACGCGGCTCCTGGCGGAAGGGCACAGGGTGGCGGTGGTCGAGGCCCGGACCAGGGAAGTGCACGAGGCGTACGACGCCCTGCCGCCCGAGGTCGTGGTCGCGGGCGACGGCACGGACCCCGCCACGCTGGAGCGGGCCGGCATCCGGGAGGCCGACGTCGTGGCCGCCGTGACCGGCACGGACGAAACCAACCTGGTCGTGACCAGCCTGGCCCGATTCGACTTCGACGTGGCCCGGACCATCGCCAGGGTCAAGGACCCCAAAAACGCCTGGATGTGCACCCCGGCCATGGGCGTGGACGTGGCCGTGGATCAGGCCGGACTCATGGCCCAACTCATCGCCGAGGAAATGTCCCTCGGCAACATGATGACCCTGCTCAAGCTCTCCAAGGGCGACTACACCCTGGTCGAGGAACGGGTGCACCCGGACGCGCCGGCGGCGGGCAAAAAAATCATGGAGCTACGCTTTCCCGCCGAAAGCATCCTGGCCGGCGTCATCCGCCAGGGCAGCCTGCTCATCCCCCATGGCGAGACCGTGCTTTTGCCCGGCGACGAGGTCCTGGCCGTGGTCCATTCCGCCCACAAGGAGGAACAGGCCTCGATCCTGGGGGGCCAGGCTCTTCCGGTCAGTCAGGGTCGATCAGCAAGCCCGTCACGTCCATGACATTGGTCCGGGTCGGACCCGTGACGAGCAAGGCATCCGCCTGTTTCAAAAACGAATGGGAATCGTTGTTGGCCAGATACGGCTCCGGGTGCAGGTCGCGCGCCCTGGCCTTGGCCAGGGTGTCGGGCAGGATCAGGCCACCGGCAGCGTCCGTGGGTCCGTCGCTGCCGTCGGTGCCCAGACAGACGAGACAAACCGGCCGGGATGCGGGAACCCGCTCCAATTCCATCCCCAAGACCAGGGCCATTTCCTGATTGCGCCCGCCCAGGCCCTGGCCGGTCAACGTGACCGTGGTCTCGCCGCCGGCCAGCAGACAAAGGCGCTCGTTCCCGGCGTGCTCGCGGGCGGCCTGGGCCAGCATGGCCGCTGCGTCACGGGCTTCGCCGGTCAAGGCTCGGGTCACGACAACGGGCCGGTACCCCAATCCCTCGGCAGCCTGGGCCGCGCCCCGCAACGCGGCCTCATTGTTGGCCAAAATATGGTTGCGCACGGCGCCAAAACAGCAATCGTCCCGCTTGGTCGTTTCTGGAAGCAGACCCGCCGCGCCGTCGCGCAACACGCGCATCACGGCCGCCGGCATGCGCCCGTCCAGGCCGAAACGGGCGATGATTTCCAAACAATCGCCAAAGGTCGAACAATCCGGCGCCGTTGGGCCGGAGCCGATGACATCCAGATTGTCGCCGACCACGTCGGAAATGATCAGGGTCACCACCGTGGCCGGTTCCAGGGCCTTGGCAAAGAGCCCGCCCTTGATCCGGGACAGGTGTTTGCGGATGGCGTTGATCTCATGGATGGTTGCGCCGCAGGCCAAGAGGAGCTTGGTGGCGGCCATCTTGTCGGCCAGCGTCACGGGCGGTCTGGGGCTTGGAATGAGGGCGCTGGCCCCGCCGGAGAGCAGAAAAAAAACCAGGTCGCGCGGCCCGACCTTCCCGGCCATGGCCAAAAGCTCGCGCGCGGCCCGCTCGCCCTCGGAGTCCGGCACCGGATGGCCCGACTCGATGATCCGGCAGCCCGGAATATCCAGGCCATGCCCATACTTGGTGACGATGAGGCCATTCTCGAAGCGCGCCCCCAGCACATCCTTCAGGGCCTGGGCCATGGCCGCCGAAGCCTTGCCCGCGCCGACAACAACCACGCGCTCGAAGCCGGACAGATCATAAACCGTATCGCCCAGGGTCAAGATGTCGCCAGACAGACCAATGGCCGTTTCGATGACGGGACGCGGCGCGCAGGCCCGCAAGGCACCATCCACCAGACACATGAGCCGGGTACGGCGGGGATCAGATATAGGCATGATTTTCTCCGATACAGTCCACCAGGCCGCTGTTACCGGCCCAGCACTTCCGGGTTAAGGCAGGTTTCAGGACGACCGCCGGACAGCATGGCCAGAAGGTTGCGGGCGGCCATGGTCGCCATGTTGGTGCGGGTGGATG
>RZYB01000300.1 GCA_009930495.1 Deltaproteobacteria bacterium | reverse complement strand
CTGCGCAATCTGGCGGAACCGGCCGTCGCCAAAACGCTGCGGGACGTGCTGCTGCGGGCCATCAACAGCGTCACTGTGCATGAAAACGCCGTGGTCGCGGTAAAGGATTGGCTGGCCATGAGCGCCACGCGGCCATTCTCCGTGAAAAGTCAGGATTACGTTTTGCCGGCCAGAAGTGTGTTCAACAGAATTGTCGGCGATCAGGGCTTTGAACTACTCTTCGCGGCTTTTTTGGAAAAATGTCCGGATGTGGTCAGCTACGCCAAGAACTATTTCGCGGTGGGTTTCAAACTCGATTACGTGAACACTGTCGGGAACATCTCCAACTATTATCCGGATTTTTTCGTGAAAATCGCTGACAACCGCGTGGTTGTCGTTGAAACCAAGGGCCGGGAAGAACTGGAGCTGCCGCGCAAGATGGCGCGGTTGCGGCAATGGTGCGCGGACGCGAACGCGGCGCAGTCGGAAATGGGATTTGACTTTGTGTACGTGGATGAAGCGAGTTTCAAGAAATATGCACCCAAGTCCTTTGGCATGGTCATGGACATGTGTGGAGAATACAGAGGTGTCTGAGGATACCTGTGATTTCGACCAGTATTTCTGAATCGTATCCCTTCATGTGCAAGCGCCCCCTTCCGAAAAATTTTTCGGGAGGGGGCGCTGTTGTTTTGTCCGGTTCAGGTCGTGCGGGCAGTCGTTACGGCTCCGTGCGGCCCAGCGGGAGCTTCTTGAAGCGGCCGCCGACCAGGATGGGATCGTCTTTGTAGCCCAGGGCCTTGAAGTCGAGATAGTCGGTGGTTCCGACCAGATCCGCGACATCACGCCCCTGGGACAGCATTTTGGCGAAGTCCGTGCCCGCGCTGGTCAGCTTCTTGAAATCCACGTCGCGTTTGTCCTGATGGCAGCGGTTGCAGGTTTTTTCCCCTTTCAGGCTTTCGTGGCACTGCACGCAGGACAAGGCCATGTCCTTGGGCATGACCTCATGCTTGATGCCCCAGTACATGTTGGTCCGCACCCATTTATATTCTCCGCTGTAGGGCAGTCCGGCCGCTTTCATGCCGTCCACGAAGGCTTTTTGCCAGTCGAGGTTTTTCCAGTAGGCCGTGGTATCGTCCGGAGACGTGGGATAGAGATGGGGCGCTAGGAGATAGTTGTACTCGGCGTCGGCGGGCTGGATGCCCTTCATGAGTTTGAACGGGAAGATCTTGGACGATGGGTCCTTGATACTGCCCACGGGCGCGGTGATGTTGGTCACGGGCATGGCTCGGCGTGCCTCGGCTGACGGGTTTTCACCGGGCCCGAAACCCGTGGCATTAGGATTGATGGTGTCGCCCAGGAGCAGACGTTCCATGAAGCCGTTGTACCAGGCGTACACGGGCTTTTTGGATTCCTTCCATTCAAATTCCCCTTTCATCCAGTTGTAGTCTTCCTCGCCGTAGGCGTCTTTCACGGGCTGCCTGGATTTGTCACCGGCAAGGGACCAGTCCCACCAGCTTTTGGTCGGTCTGCATTTGGAATAGACCGGCGTGTGGCAGGTGTTGCAGGCCACGGAGTCGGTATGCTTGTTGAGGTGAAAATCAAGCATGTCGTCCCCGAAGTGCGGCTTGCTTGTGTGGCAGTCCTCGCAGGTGCGCGACCCTTCGGCCACGGGCAGGGACGTGCTGCGGCCCTTGATTTTGTGATTCACGGTTTTGTGGCATTCCGTGCAGGTGAAGTCGTGGCCGCCCATGTGCACGTCGCAGTTGCGTTCCGGGTAGCGCAGAACCTCGCTCATGTCCGCGTGTTTGACCCCGTCGGCGCCGCCGCCCTGGAAATGGCAGTTGCCGCAGGTGTTGCGATTGGTTTTGCCGACGTTTTCAGCCACAAAATTGAGATCGACCTCGGGAGCGGGCATGCCCGCCGCGGGCGGGGCCTTGCGGTAGCTGTCCGTGGTGTCGTGGCAGACCAGACAGTCCACCTTGGTCATGTCATTGAAATCAAAGGTTTCGTCCTCCCAGCCGTAGCCCGTGTGGCAGGAGGTGCAGCGGGGCCAGTTGGAGGGCAGGGAGATGCAGAAATTGTTCATGGTGTCCGTGGCCTTGCCGCTCATGACCTTTTTTTGGCGCTCCACGGTGTAGGGCGAGGGGCCTTTCCACAGCCAGTGGGCGCTTTTGATCATGTCCTCGCCGGCCTTTTTGTGGCAACGCAGGCATTCCTGCGTGACCTG
>RZYB01000299.1 GCA_009930495.1 Deltaproteobacteria bacterium | reverse complement strand
CCGTACATTTTCGGACGCGGCGCCGAAGAGGCCGAGGAGTTGCTCGAAGCGGGCCTGGAGTTTGAGGTCGTGCCCGGCGTGACCTCGGCCGTGGCCGGCGCGGCCTATGCCGGCATCCCGCTGACGCACCGCAAGTACGCCTCGTCCGTGTCGCTCATCACCGGCCACGAGGATCCGACCAAGCCTGATTCGGCGCATAACTGGCCAGCCTTGGCCACGGCGGCCAGCACCTTGTGTTTTTACATGGGCGTCAAGAACCTGCCCTACATCACCGGCAAATTGATGGAACACGGCATGCGGGCCGACATGCCCGCGGCCCTGGTGCGCTGGGGCACGACCGCCAAACACCAATCCTGGGTTTCGACCGTGGGCGAGATTTCGGCCCTGGCCGAGCGCGAAGGCATCAAGGCGCCATCCATGCTCGTGGTCGGCCAGGTGGTGCAGCTGCACGACACCTTGAATTGGTTCGAGAAGCTGCCCCTGCACGGGCGGGGCGTGGTCGTGACCCGGGCCCGCGAGCAGGCCAGCGGCCTCAAGGACACCCTGGAGCGTCTCGGCGCGGCCTGTTACGAGTTTCCGACGATCACCATTGTGCCGCTCAAGGATTACGGCCCGGTGCAGTTCGCCATCGAGCACCTGCCGACCTATGACTGGGTTGTCTTTACCTCGGTCAATGGCGTGCGCCATTTTTGGAATCAGCTCGACGCCCTGGGCAAGGACGCTCGCGCTCTGGGCGCGGTGCAGGTCGCGGCCATTGGTCCGGCCACGGCCGAAGCCCTGTGCGAGCGCGGCATCCGGCCTGATTTCGTCCCGCCCAAGTACGTGGCCGAATCCGTGGTCGAGGGCTTGCTCGCCCTGGGCATCGAGGGCAAACGCGTCCTCATTCCCCGGGCCAAGGTCGCCCGCGAGGTTTTGCCTGAGGAGCTGGCCAAGGTCGCGGCGCGGGTGGACGTGCTCCCGGTCTACGAAACCGTCCTGACCCAGGAGGATGGGGCCGAGATCGTCGATTTGTTGGAAAAAGGGCGGCTGCATTATCTGACCTTTTCCAGCTCCTCCACCGTGGACAATTTCTTCGCCCTGGTCCCGGCCGACACCCTGCGGCCGTACGTGGGCCAGTCGCTCAAGATCTGCTGCATTGGTCCGGTCACGGCCAAGACCTTGGAGAAATACGGTTTCACTCCGGACATCATGCCCGAGGACTACACCATCCCGGCCTTGGTTGACGCCCTGGTGCGGGGCTAGCCATGCGACTGGGCGTGCTTGTCTCCGGCTCCGGGTCCAACCTGCAGGCCATGCTCGACCGCGTGGCCGATGGATCCCTGCACGCCGAGATCGCGTTGGTGGTGTCCAACAAGCCCGAGGCCGTGGGTCTTGAGCGGGCGCGGGCGGCGGGCATCCCCACGGCCTGCGTGCGCCATGCGGATTTTCCCGTGCGCGAGGATTTTGACCGCGAGCTGGTTCGTCTGCTCCAGACGGCCGGGGTGGAGTGGGTGGCCCTGGCCGGATTCATGCGCATTCTGACTCCGGCCTTTTTGACACCCTTTGCCGGTCGGGTGGTCAATATCCATCCGGCCCTGCTGCCGGCCTGCCCCGGCATCCACGCCCAGGCCCAGCAGGCTGGTCACGGGGTGCGTCTGGCCGGGTGCACGGTCCATTTCGTGGACGAGGAAATGGACCATGGGCCCATCATCATCCAGGCCGCCGTGCCCGCCTTTGCCGAGGACGATGAGTCCAGCCTGGGCGCGCGCATCCTGAAGCTCGAACACCGCATTTACCCCCAAGCCTTGCAATGGATTGCCAGCGGTCGGGTGCGCCTGGACGGACGCCAGGTCCGTGTCGATGGCGCTGGCCGGGATTTTTCCGGACCATTCTGGACCAATCCGCCACTGGAACCGCCTTTTGACCGTTAGGAGGTCGCCATGCAGGAGTTTCATCTGTCTCTGACCGACGAGGAAAAGCGTTTCTGCAAGGATCTGATCCGTTGGGCCATCGCCCATCATCTGGGACTGCCCGGCGCAAAACCCCATCTTGATTCCGAAACCCTGGACGCCGAACTCGGCGCGTTCGTGACCCTGAAAAGGCACGGCCAGTTGCGCGGCTGCATCGGCAACATTGTCGGCAACGGACCGCTGGTCGCGACCATTGAGCGCATGGCCGGCGCCGCCGCCTTCGAGGATCCGCGTTTTGCGCCGGTCACGGCGGCGGAGGCGGGCGAGTTGGAGATCGAGGTCTC
>RZYB01000298.1 GCA_009930495.1 Deltaproteobacteria bacterium | reverse complement strand
TCAAAACGAAGTCCTTCCCGAGCCATGGCGTGGATGTTCCAATTGACCTTGCCTGCAGGCGGTTCAAGATATTTTCCCGTCCTGCCACTGATGTAGAGGATATCCCCCTTGTTGTTGACCAGCACGGCGGGAGGTGAAAAGTGTTGCAACAGCACCTGATCCGCCAGGGACTGGATGTTGGCCGCCGGTTTGAGCATTGTGGTCTCCTGTGAAATATCAGGCAAAACCGGGAAGAATGAAGGCTGGAATGCAATCTTCGCGGCCGTCAGGATTGATTCGCGTCGTCTGAACAGCCTCGATTTGCTGTCTATCGGAGTAAAGAGATCGATGCTGGAGTTGATCGATTCCGAGCTTCCCAAAAACAGAACCCCGTCGGGGTTCAAGCTGTAATGAAAAAGCGACACCAGCTTCTGCTGCAATTCGGGCGCGAGATAGATCAAGAGGTTGCGACAGATGAGGATGTCAAGCCTAGTGAACGGTGCGTCCATGATGACATTCTGTGTGGCGAAGGTGACCATTTCCCGGATATCCGTGCCGACACGATAGCCGTGTCCGTCACGAACGAAAAATCGATCCAGACGTTCGCCGGAAACATCCGCGGCAATACTTGGCGGGTAGAGACCGTGGCGGGCTTTGTCGATGGCGTCCTTGTCCAGGTCGGTGGCAAAGATACGCAGCTTGATTCCCGATTCCGGCGCCAATTGGGCCACGGTTTCCTTGAAGATCATGGCCAGCGAATAGGCTTCCTCCCCCGTGGAGCAGCCCGGTGTCCAGGCCCGCAGGATGCCATTCGGCGGACACGCCTTCAGCAGAAGCGGAAGGGCTTGTTTTTGCAGATGCTCCCAGGCCCCTGGATCGCGAAAAAAGCTGGTCACTCCGATCAGAAGCTCCCTGAATAAAATCTCGGTTTCCTGGGAATTTTCCTGCAGAAAACGGACATAGGACATGATCCGATCGATCTGGTGAATGCTCATGCGCCGTTCGATGCGGCGGTACAAGGTGTTTTTCTTGTACTGGGAAAAGTCATGGCCGGTCTTCGCGCGCAGCAGAAGGATGATTTTTTCGAGGCCACTTTGGGTTTTCTCCTCAAGAGGGGGGGAAAACAAGGCGACAACCCGCGCACGACTCATCAAGTCGAGGAGCTTTGCAGGCAATTCTTCCACCGGAGCCACGAGATCGGCCAGCCCGGCATTGATGACGTTTCTGGGCATACTGTCGAATTTGGCCGAGGAGGGGTCCTGCGCCAGGGCCAGCCCCGCTTTTTCCTTGATGGCCCGGAGTCCCAACGTGCCATCGGAGCCCATGCCGGACAGGATGACTCCGATGCCGTGCTCTTGCTGGTCTTCGGCCAACGAGCGGAAGAAAAAGTCGATGGGCAGGCGCAGGCCGCGAGGGGCGGCCGGTTTGAACAAACGCAGCACACCATGCAGGATGGACATGTCGCGGTTGGGCGGGATCACGTACACGCGGTCCGCCTTGACCGCCATCCTGTCCCTGACCTGCTGCACCGGCATCGTGGTGGCGCGTTGCAGCAGTTCCGGTAGGAGGCCCTTGTGCGTCGGATCGAGGTGCTGGATGATGACAAAGGCCAGTCCGCTTTTTTCAGGCACGTGCCGCAAAAATTGCTCCAGGGCTTCCAGCCCTCCGGCGGAAGCTCCAACCCCGACAATGGAGAACGCGGAGTTCACGGGTTTTATCACTGGCGGCGCGGATTCGGGATTCGAGTTTGGTGAATCGTCACGTTTGGATTTGAACTTCATGATCATATCAACCTTCATCTCGACGTTCTGGGTTATGTCATTACCAAATCAAAGCGATAATTTCAAAAGGCATGGATTGTTTTGTCGAAGAGAGCTGCTTCCCACCCGTCTGAACCGCCGTGTCCGCCGAATGACGGATCTCGGGCGTTTTTTTACCACAATACGCCGATCACGGCACCCGTCATCATCGTGGCCAGCACCCCGGCCACGATGGAACGCGGCCCCAGTTCGACGATTTCGGCGGATCGCTCCGGGGCGAGGTTGGTCAGGCCGCCGATGAGGATGCCCAGGCTGCCGATATTGGCGAAGCCGCACATGGCGTAGGTCATGATGGCGAGACTGCGGCGGGACAGGGTCTCGGCTGGCAGGGCCGCCATGTCCAGATAGGCCAGAAGCTCGTTGAGCACGATCTTGGTGCCCATCAGCTCTCCGGCCGCGTGGGCTTCGGACCAGGGAATCCCGGTCAGCCAGACCA
>RZYB01000297.1 GCA_009930495.1 Deltaproteobacteria bacterium | reverse complement strand
AAAAAAACGGTTAACTTACTTGCCTGGAGAAGCATCGACAAGGAACGCATAATCTCGTTTTTCCAAGAAAAATTCGGGCTAATCCAACGGGCAGGCATCGTCAAGAGAGGACTAGGCTTTTTATCTAGCTTGAATGCTTTGGTAAATATAAAAGAAACACATTGATCAACCAACCAGTGTTCATTATTTCACAATATAGAATCCATGACCATGAACACTACCGATCAGGCGATCAATACTGCAGAAAAAAGAACAGCATTTCCTCTCCCCAAAGCAGGGTCAACATGGCTCCCAGGCACAAAAACGGACCAAAAGGGATGGCGGTACGCAGTCCCTTGTCCGGGGAACGGCGCAGATACACGACCGAAACCAAAAGTCCGGTCAAGGCCGAAAGCAGGATCATGAGCGGCAGTTTGGACAACCCGACCAAGGCGCCCAGGCTGACCATGAGTTTGATATCGCCAATGCCCAGGGCGTCTATTTTTCGCACTCGCAGATAAACGAGACGCAACACCAAAAACGACCCGGCGCCAAGGGCGCTGCCAAGAAGGGTCTCGGCCCAGTCCACGGACAGAAACAAAGGAGTGCACAACGCCAAAACAGCGGCTGGATAGGTCAGGATATCGGGCAGGATAAACGAATCCAGATCAATAAAACTGGCCACGAGAAAAATGCCGCTGAAAGCCATGTACGTCACCCAGTCCAGGCCAGGGCCAAAGCGCGTGGCCAGGATCAGGGCCAAAAGTCCGGACAGCAGCTCCAGGGCCGGGTAGCGCCAATGAATGACGCCCTTGCAGGATCGGCAGCGAGCCCGCAGCAGGACATAGGAAAGCACGGGGATATTTTCCCACCAGGAAAGGACATGACCGCAGGTCGGGCAATGCGAAGCCGGCCAGACAACGGACTGACCTGTCAGGTAGCGGTGCACGCAGACATTGTAGAAACTTCCAAGACACAGACCAAGGACAAAGGCAAAAAAAGGAAAGGCCGGTCCCAGTAACAGATCACGCATGATAGTCCTTGCTCCCCGCGCACATTGTAAACAAATGACACCGTGGTCACGTACCCTGCATGACCTCGATCATCCAGGTCCAGGCTTCCAGATTGAGCATGCCAACCAAATCCAGCGGAACACCCAGCTTGGGCGCCTTGTCCGCGACAGCCGGCCAGTCCCAACTGTCGAGATCGCGTAATACGGACAGCCAGGCGGCATGGACCCCGGACCTGTCGGTCAAGGCCGATTTAATCCGGATGTCCAGGGGAATGTCCTCCAAAATCTGCTCCATGCGCTGATTCAAGATAGCGTCGAGCATCGAAAAAAAACCAAGCAAGAACATGCTGTCAGGTCCCAGGGGCGTGTAGCCTTCCTCGGCCAGAAGCTGCAGGAAGCGTCCCCTTTGCACCGAAATACGGACCAGCTCCTGGGCCTTGTCCGAAGTGCTCATGTCCGAAAGAATGATCACCTGCAGCCACAGGCGCAGGTTTCGACGCCCGAGCATGGTCGCGGCGCGATGCACGGATTCGATCTTGCCCCTAAGTCCAAACCGAGCTGAATTGATGTACTGGAACAAACGGTACGAAATGGACAAATCCGTCTGAATGACCTCCACCAAACGATCGATATCCGTGTCGGGCTCGCTGAGTTCCTTGAGCAATTTGATCTTGGCCAGTTCGCCGACCGAAATCTTCCGCCCCGGAATAACTTCCGGTTTACTGAAAAAATAGCCCTGAAAAAAGGTGAATCCAAGTTTCCCGCAAACCGCGAACATCTCCTGGTTTTCGACCTTTTCCGCCAGCAAGGCCGCCTTGTACGGGGCCAGACCCTGGACAATGGCCCGCACCTCGGCCGGGGTCTTGCGCAGAATATCGACCTTGATGATGTCCGCCAGGGCGCACAGGGGTTCAAACCCCGGCTGACCCACGAAGTCGTCCAAAGCCAACAGATAGCCCGCGTCCTTGAGATGCCGGCAGGCCTCCAAAACGTCGCCGTCCGGCGCAACGGTCTCCAGAATCTCCACCACGCATCGGTCCGGGGGAAGCACATACGGGGCTGACCCCACCAAAACATTGCGCGGAAAATTGATGAGTGCCCTGGCGCCCTCGCGCATACCCTGGGAGGCCAGGGTAAACCCGTCGGCGATAACCCGCGTCGTGGCCTGATCACCATCGAGAATCACGGCGGCCCGCATGTCCTTGCCATCGCGGAAAAGCAGCTCATATCCCCAAATGCGCATGTC
>RZYB01000296.1 GCA_009930495.1 Deltaproteobacteria bacterium | reverse complement strand
TACCAGAACACGGACTCCGTGTTCGAGGACCCGCGCCCAAAGGACGGCCTCAAATGGCTGGCCGGACTGGACTGGACGCCCGGCGACGACTGGAGCGTGACCGGGCAGTTCGTCGGCGCGCATATTCTGGATCATGACGAAGGCCTGGCCGATGACGCCTTTTCGCCCCTGGCCACGCTCAATATTTCCAAAAAACTGCTCAACCAGACCCTGACCCTGTCCAACATGCTCTACGTCGATCTGGACGACGCCGAAGTCTTCGACCGCGTCAAGGCCGACTACGAAATCCGCGATGGTTTTCACGTCCTGGCCGGGGCCGATCTTTTCCACGGCGACGACGGGCAGTTCGGACGTTACGAGGACAATTCCCAGGTCTGGATCAAGCTCAAATACAGCTTCTGACATCCGCAAGGAGGCTCTCATGCTCAATATTCAAAAAATCAATTCCCGGTTCCGGACTGCGGCCGAGATCATCCTCAAATACCGCTGGATGAATCTGGCCGTGTTTTTCTGCCTCATGCTCGTTGCCGGAATCGGCCTGACCCGGCTGGAAAGCGACATCGATCAGGACAACTGGTTTCTGGAAGACGACGAACTGCAGCGGACAAAAGACCGCTTCGAGGAAATTTTCGGCAACGACGATTTTTGCGCCGTGCTGGTGGAAACGAACAATGTTTTTACCCCAGAAATCCTGACCGCCATTCGCGATCTTGGGCGGGAGCTGACGGCCAAGGTGCCCTATGCCGACGATGTGGTTTCGCTCACGGATTTTGAATTCACCTATGGCACGAACGAGGGCATGGAGATCATCGACCTGGTGCCGGACCCGGTGCCCCATGACGAGAAAGAACTGGCGCGGATCAGGGGACTCGCCCTGTCCAAGCCATCCATGAAAAACCGCATCGTGTCCGAGGACGGCACCCAGACTTGGATCATGCTGCGCATGAAGCCCATTCCGGACGACTGGGCCAAGGACAATGTCGAAAATCCGGACCTGTCCATCGGCCGCGTCGTCAACGAAATCTGCGCCCAGGACAAATACCGGGATCTGCATCCCCGGACCACGGGCCTGCCCGTCATCAACGTCGAGAAGCGCAATTTCTTCGCCCAGGAAACGCCGCGTCTTTTGGGCATTTCCCTGGCCCTGACCGTGATCATTTTGATTCTGTCCCTGCGCAGCGCGCGCGGTGTGGTCTTTCCCCTGCTGACCGCCCTCAGCGCCAATGTCATTGTCTTCGGGGCACAGGGATTTCTGGGCATCCGCAACGATCCATCCATGATCTTCCTGCCGGTGTTTTTGAGCCTGGCCCAGGCCATGGGCTATTCCATCCACGTCTTCAACTATTTCAAGCAGGAATTCCTGCGTACCGGTCAACGCCGTCAGTCCCTGATTCTGGCCGTGGAGGAAACGGGCTGGCCGATTTTGTTCAGCGCCCTGACCACCATGGCGGCCCTGATGTCCTTTGTGCTCATTCCCCTGCGGCCCATCCGCTGGGTCGGACTGACCGGCGCCGGCTTGGTGGGCGCGACCTATGTGCTGGTCATCGTGCTGCTGCCGTCCCTGCTCAGCTTCGGCACAAATCGTCCGCCCATGACCGAGCGGGCCGTCAAAACCGGCCGTCCCATGGACCGGCTCATGAACGCCCTGGGCTCGCGGGTGCTGAACTATCCCAAAACCACCCTGGGCGGCTGCGCCCTGATCTGCCTGATCTGCCTGGGCGGTATCGCCAGATTCGAGGTGTCCTTCGACATCCGCCGCACCTTCGGCCTGGACGTGCCCTATGTGGAGCGCCTGGACCACATCGGCCGCTCCCAGGTCGGCTCGCTGTACTCCTACGACGTGGCCCTGGAGTTCGATCGCCCCGACGCGGCCAAGGACCCGCAAAACCTGCGCAAATTCGACCAGCTGACAAACGAGATCAAGGAGTTGCGATTAACCAAAAAAGTCAATTCCCTCGTCGATATCATCAAGGACATGAACCAGGTTTTGAACAACGGAGACCCGAAGTATTACGCCATCCCGGACAACCGCGAGATGGTCGCTCAGCTCCTGCTTCTGTACGAAAACGCGGGCGGGGCCGAGGCCGAGAAATGGGTGGACTACGACTATCAGCGTCTGCGCCTCATGGTCGAGATCGACGACTACAATTCCGGCGAGGCGGCCGACGAACTGCGTTTTATCCAAAAGCGCGGCAAGGAACTCTTTCCCGAGGCCAAGGTCCTGCTCATCGGGTCCATCTCGCAGTTC
>RZYB01000295.1 GCA_009930495.1 Deltaproteobacteria bacterium | reverse complement strand
CTCATCCAGCGTTTTAGGGGTTCGCCCGCGGCACGGCACGCCCTCGACAAGGTGTGGCAACACTGGGCCCATACCCTTGGAGCCATCCATGTCGAAACGCCGGACCAATCGATCAACGTGCTCGCCAACGGCTGGCTCCTGTACCAGACCCTGGCCTGCCGCCTGTGGGCGCGCAGCGCGACCTACCAGTCAGGCGGAGCGTTCGGTTTCCGTGACCAGCTTCAGGACGTCATGTCCCTCGTCCACGCCAGGCCTGGCTTGGTTCGAGAACATCTTTTGCTCTGCGCCTCCCGTCAATTCGAGGAAGGCGATGTGCAGCATTGGTGGCATCCGCCCATGGGCCGTGGTGTCCGCACCAAATGCTCCGACGATTTCCTGTGGCTGCCCCTGGCGACCTGCCGCTATATTTCCACCATCGGAGACACCGGCATTTTGGATGAAAACGTCCCGTTCCTGCGCATGCGCACGCTGACCGCCGACGAGGAATCCTGTTATGACCTCCCCGAACGATCAGATCAAAGTGCGAGCCTCTATGAGCACTGCGTCAGAGCCATCCTCCACGGTTTACGTTTTGGAGTGCACGGGTTGCCCCTCATCGGCTCCGGAGATTGGAACGACGGCATGAATCTGGTGGGTGAACACGGCAAGGGTGAGAGCGTCTGGCTCGCCTTCTTCCTCCATCACGTCCTGGAGGACTTTGCCCCCCTCGCGCACGCACGAGGAGACGTCACCTTTGCCGAACAGTGCAGGCAGGAAGCGACCACGCTGAGCCGGAATATTGAGAAAAACGCTTGGGATGGAAAATGGTACCGCCGTGCGTACTTTGATGACGGCACGCCGTTGGGTTCATCGGAGAATGACGAGTGCCGCATCGATTCCATCGCCCAGAGCTGGTCCGTCCTCTCAGGGGCAGGAGACCCGCAACGAACGCGTATGGCCATGCAGTCCCTGGACGGGCATCTGGTGCGTCGCGAACACGGACTGGTTCAACTCCTGACCCCGCCTTTCGACACATCCAAGCTCAACCCCGGCTACATCAAAGGATATGTTCCCGGAGTACGTGAAAACGGAGGACAGTACACGCACGCCGCCGTCTGGGCCGCCATGGCCTTTGCCCGCCAGGGGGATATGAAACGCGCCTGGGAAATTTTCGACATGATCAATCCGGTCAACCACACCCGCACCACTGAAGAGACGGTCGTATACAAGGGCGAACCCTACGTCGTCGCCGCCGATGTCTACGGCGCGCCGCCGCATACAGGCCGTGGCGGATGGACATGGTATACGGGCTCGGCCGCCTGGATGTATCGACTCATCGTGGAATCACTCCTGGGCCTGAGCCTTGAAGTGGACAGATTGCGCATCACCCCCTGCCCCCATCCGCAATGGAAGGAATTCACGGTGCACTATCGCTTCCGGGAAACAGTCTATCACATTGCCGTGTCGCAGTTTCAAGGTAAAAACACAGAAACTCGTCTGTTTCTCGACAATGTTGAACTCACAAGCCAGACTATCACGCTGGTTGACGACCACAATGAACATTGGGTCATGGTACGCATGGAAGTGAAAAACGTTTTAATATAATAATTTACAAAATATTTTCGGAGAACATGTTGTTACAAAATCAAAAGAGACGAAAAAATGAGTACATCCAATCATCACATTTCACGTTCCGAAATGGATGGAACAGCGCAGAGTGACGACCGCAGGCAACAAACAGACAGACGCCGTGTAAGCGGCCGGAGAAAAACGGACCAGACTCCAGGGGAATCATCCCAGCTTGATGGCATCAAAAACGAGCAAACGGAACAACAAGCCGAAAATATCGCGCACCATCGCAAAAAAAATCATAGCAGCAAACCGATTGCGTACGCTTTAAGCGAAGATGAAATCAAATTTCTTCTGGCTGACGACTGAAGGCACCAATGAAACATGCGGCTTCATGGACGCCGTGGTCCAGGGCACGGTCCTTGACGTGAAAATTTTGATCAATGTCGTGGCGCTTTTGGTGGTGCTGGCCACGATGATGACGGGTGCCGTGATCGGCGTATTGTGGTAAAAAAACGCCCGTGATCCGTCATTCGGCGGACACGGGCGATTCAGACGGGTGGGGAACGGCTATAAGATGAAGCGCGTCAGGTCACGGTCTTCCTGGACATCGTGCAGGGCCTTGGCCACATAGTCCTTGTCGATGGTCACCGTGGCGTCCGGCATTTCCGGGGCATCGAAGGACAAATCGGACACAATCTT
>RZYB01000294.1 GCA_009930495.1 Deltaproteobacteria bacterium | reverse complement strand
GTTCTTGGCCACGGGCAGACTGGCCAGCATCTGCCAACGCTCGGCCGGCAGGTTCCGCCCTCCCCACAACAAAAACGCGCCCAAAGCCAGCGCGTAGCCACCGATCAACACCATTTCGTTCATGCCGCCTCCAGGCTTCTCTCTGTTCCTGCATGCCGGACATGGGCGATGGTTTCGCGCACGCGCACGTCCGTTTCAATCCAGGGTCGCCCCAGCCAATCCGAAAACCGGTTGGTCACATCGGTCCGCCCCTGATGACGCCGCAGGTCCGGACAAAACTCCACGCGGCCTTTCTGAAAAATGAGCACATCCAGGGAGCTACCCGGCCGGTACAGGCTCTTGGGCCGCCCCTTGCGCAGAAACATCCCCGGCCGAAGGGATTGGGGCGCATCGTAGTCGTGGTCACTGTACGCCTGGACAATCTGGCCGATCATAAGCGCCACCACCTCGACCATGGCCACCAGACCGCAGCCCGCGCCGCCGGGGACATCCGTGTCGAGGATGGTCACCACGCGGCGGTTACGGGAAAAAGGCGTCACCTCGTGGATGACGGCCGTTGGGTTGCAGGAATGAAACGCGCCTTCGATGGTGTAGATGTCGCGGACCACTCCGCCGACCGGGACGTGATTGTAATGGTATTTGTCCGGCGTCAGACGGAACACGGCGAAATCCCCGTCCTTGAAGGCGGCGAGCCAGTCCCGTTTTTCCGGGCCGAGCAGTTCCGGGAAGGAAAAGAATTTGTCCTTGATGAAAAACACGGACCCAGGCTCCAGGGCTCCAACGAACATGCGCGAATCCGCGGGCGACACCACCTCGGTCGGGCTTTCGTCCATGGGCCGCACGGTTTCGTAACGAATCTGGCGTTCGAAAATGCGCCGAGCCGTGGTGTACTCGGCGCGTGGCCGCACACACTCGTCCAGATCGATGCCCAGCCGCCGCGCGAGGCGGTCGGCGCTGCTCAGGCGCGCACCCAGGGGCAGGTCGTAGTTCAGGAAACCAAGCAGGCTGCTGGTCCGTCCCGAGGTCAGGGCCCTAAACAGGGCCGGGGCCTGTTCCCGCGTCCGGCCATAGAGATAGGCGATGAGGCGGTCACAAAAAAGATCTTCATCACGGACCTCGCCCGAGGCCCGATCCACGAACTGGTGCATGTTATTTCCTTGCGCGGACGCGGGCATTATCCGCGTGCATGCCGATGACAAGCAGCAAAAGGCTGGTCAAAACGCCACGCGAACGGTTGATTTCCTTGTGCTCGCGCAGCTCGCGCCGGGCCTCGGCCATGAACTCGAGCACATCCCGCCCGCCGAGTAGAGCCGGCAATCCGGTCCGACAGAACTGGCCGGGCAGACAGCCGAAATCCGTCACCGTGCGACAGTCTTCCTCCAGATAATCCATGGCCTCGGCCAGCAACTCCAGCCGCAGCTCCGAACGGTACAAATCCTCGGCCGCGAGGTTGAACTCCCGGGCGCGCACATGATGCGGGGTCTTGGCTCCGATCCGGTCCAGAATCCGGTCCGTGAGTTTGCCGCCGGCCCCGCGCCGGGGTTCCAGGACGCGCAGGCGCAGATCAGCCAGAAGGCCTTTGGCCTGACACATCTCGACCAGGTCCGCGCCCTCGCGCTCGATGAATTCGATCAGGGACAGCCGGTATTCCTGGTTATAGACGCGCTGCCGACCCGGATAGCGATGGCTGGGCCTTGTCCGGCGCGCGACCTGGGCCAAGCTGGCCAAAAACGCATTGGTCGAATCCTGGCGGACGAAAAATGTCGGCAGGTCCATGGCCGTGGCGAAAAAAATCTGGCGTCGTTCGCTCTCCACCTCGGGCGTGTCCGGAATATGGGCGTGGGTCACGCGGCCGGTCAAAATTAGCTTGTAGGCCAGACAGGTCAGCAGTTGCTGCAGGTCGGCGGCCGGACGCATGTCTTCTTCCAAGGAATGGAACAAGCTGTAAAACCGGGCCTCGAACCCGGTAAAACCCATGACGCCAAAGGCCCGCTGTTTGTAGAGCAGATATGTGGACATGGATTCGTGAAACACGCCCAGTCCGTCCAGATCGCGTTTGAGGCGCGCGTCGTTGCCCAATGACCCGTCCAGGGCCGGGCACTGATGCGTGCTCATGAGCGTGGTCATGTAGTCCAGGACGCGGAAATCCGGGACAAAATCGCCCCGCAGGCCAAAGACCCGGGCCACCAGTTCATCCAGTACGACCGGTCCGAAAGGCGTGACCGGGCGGCCGAGAATCTTGAGCTTGGCCTTCT
>RZYB01000293.1 GCA_009930495.1 Deltaproteobacteria bacterium | reverse complement strand
CCTGACGGGCCGTGTCCTCCACGGCCTCGTCCCAGGTCAACGGCAGGGCCGAAATCCCGCCCCAGACCAGTCCCGTTGTCCGGTCCAGCCAACCGTCCGCCACGGGCGTCAGGTCCGGAGCATGAAAGGCGCGGGGCTGAAACAAGGGCGTCAAAAACGAAAACGGCTGGGCCGGGCGCACGCCGGTACGCAGGGCCACGGCCCGTGGGCGGCGCGCGTCCGAAGGTTCCCGCCAGACGCATTCAGGGTCCCGACGGGCGTCAAGATCCCGCGCGAGGCCATCCAGGGCCAAACGCATGGACCTGGCGTCGGCGAAGCGGTCCTCGGGCCGGACGGCCAGGGCCTGGCCGAAAAAATCCGCCCACGCCGTGGACAATACCGCCGAAGCGTGGGCACGGCCTGGTTCCGGCAGCAGCCCGCGGACCAGTCGGTGCAGGACCACGCCGACGCTGTACAAGTCCGCCCGAGGACCGGCCTGGTCCGGGACGCGCTCCTGCTCCGGCGCGGCATAATAAGGCGAGCCGATCTTGAGCCCGCGCGGGGTGGACAGTTTTTCGCCGTGCACCGAGGACAGGCCGAGGTCGATGATCTTGATGGTGCCGTCACTGCCGAGCATGAGATTGAAGGGCTTCACGTCACGGTGGACGATGCCGCGCCGGTGCAGGAAATCCAGGCCGTCCAGGGTCTGCCGGACAAAATCCAAGGCCTTGCCCGGAGGCACGGGCCGGGACGAAGCCTCGACCACGGCGCTCTCGCCGATGAGCGTTCCCAGATTCATGCACAGGTATTCCAAAACCATGAACAGATCCGGCCCCGCGTCGCGCAGATCCCAGACCGAGGCGACGTTGCGGTGCTCGCAGGCCGCCATGAGCCGGGCCTCGTTCACGAAGCGCCGGCGGATTTCGTCCGCGCCCAGCAGGTCCAGCAACAATTCGTGGGGCTCAAGACGCTTCAAGGCCATGATCCGACCCAGGGCGCGATGCCGCACCTTGTACACCCCGCCCATGCCGCCGCGCCCCAAGCGTCCCAAAATCGTGTACGCGCCGATGTCCATCACCACAGCCTCGTGGCGAAATATTCGGGGAAGCCTCGGTCGCGGATCTTGGCCACGGTGCGCTCGATGTCGTAGGGCACGAAACGGACCGTGATCGTGTCGCCGGCCGTGTCCCACAAAAGGTACTTGGCGTTGTTGTTGCCGTCCCTGGGCTGACCGACGCTGCCGGCGTTGATCAGGCTCGGCCGCGTCAGCGCGAAACTCTCCCGCCCCAGACGCCGTCGAACCACGTCGTGGCCCTCGCGGCCAAGCAGCAGCAATTCGTGGGTATGGCCGACAAAGGTCAGCCCATCGCCCCGCGCGAACCAATCGAGCACGTGGTCGTCGGCGACGTCGTAGAGATAGGTGGTCGCGCTGTCCGGCGGAAAACCATGCACGAAGCGCGCCCCTTCCAGACATAAAAACCGAGGCAGACCGGCGATAAAGGCCAGGCTGTCCGGGGAAAGGAGTTTCTCGGTGGCGGTCAGGCCCTGACGGGCCGTGGGATTGAACCAGGACCGCTCCCGCCGGAAAGCCACGCCCAGCTCATGGTTGCCCAGGCAGCACAGGGCGCCGCGCGCGCGAACGGAAACAAGCACCTCTTCCGGATTGGGCCCGTAGCCGATCATGTCTCCCAGACAGACGACGCGCCCCACGTCGAACGCGGCCATGTCCCGCCACACGGCGTCCAGGGCTTCCAGATTGCCGTGGATATCGGAAAGAACGGCAATCAGCACGGGACTTCCGGCCCGACCGGGCAGCGCCATGACGTGACGCGAAAAACGGCGCCAGAGGCCGAGCTCACCTGTCGCCCCGTTGCCCGGGCAGGTAACGGCGCAAGGCCTCCCAGGCATACCGCGCGCCCCGGAGCACGAACACGCCCAGCACCGTGATCAGGGCGACATTGGTCCTGGCCGCCTGCACCATGGATTCCTTGAAATAGGTCTTGGCCTGTTGATAGTCCTCCTCGATGGGCGTGCACGGCGGTTCCTCGGTCTTGGGAACCGGCACCAACGCTTTGTCCTTCTTCTCCATCACACATCCTTGTTTCGTATGAAGTGCACGACAGCGCGCTCGAAGCGGGCCAGATCGTCCGATGTCGCCCGGCCCGCGTAGCGCACCCCGATATAGGCGTCCGTGACGGCCCGCACAAGGGGCAGCAACTCCGGACGCATCCGGCCGACGCGCCGGGCCAGGGCGTCCGGGCCTTCGGACGGATGTCGG
>RZYB01000292.1 GCA_009930495.1 Deltaproteobacteria bacterium | reverse complement strand
GATGATGTGGCGGCCCAAAAGGCCTTGAGGCCGGGCCAGAAGGATGACGAAGAGCATGATGAAGGCCACGGCCTCCTTCATGGACGAATAGTCGGCGGGCAAAAAGGCCTCGCCCAGGCCGATGACCACGCCGCCGAGCACGGCCCCGGGAATGCTGCCCAGACCGCCGAGGACGATGACGGCCAAGCCTTTGAGGCCATAGCTGACACCGAAATAGGGCCCGGCTAGGCCGAAGCTGGCGCCGATCAGGGTGCCGGACAGGCCGCCCAGGGCGCCGGAGATGAAAAAGGTGGACAGAATGTAACGGTCCACGTTGATGCCCAGGAGGCTGGCCGTTTCCGGATTTTCGGACGTCGCCTGCAGGGCCTTGCCCATGCGGGTCTTGTTCATGAACCAGGCCAGAAGCGCGAGCATGGCCAAACTCACGCCCAGGATGATGATCTGTACCGTGCGCACGGCGATAATCTTGCCGTTCAGCTTGAAGATCATGGCCATGGGCAGGGAACCGAAAATGTCCGACGGAAAGGAATAAATCTCCGCGCCGACCAGATACTGCAGCAGATTGACCAGAATGAGCGCCACGCCCAGGCTGCTGACCAGGGCCAGCAGGGCGTCGGCGCCCTTGGCCCGCAGGGGGCGGAAGGCCAGGCGTTCGGTCAGAACGCCGATGATTCCGGCCAGAAGCGATCCGCCAAGCAGGGCCAGGGGAAAGGGCAGGCGGAAGGGCAGGCTCATCCCGGCCAAAAGGCCGTTCAGACCGAAATCCCCCACGGCCAGGGCGTAGGTGCAGTACGCACCCAGGGTGAAAACCGCGCCATGGGCGAAGTTGATGATCCCCAGGATGGAGAACACCAGGGTGTAGCCCAGGGCGAAGATGGCATAGACCGAGCCGATGGACAGCCCGTTCAGAAGATTTTGCAGAAGCCAGGCGATGGTCATGATGGTGAATTGGCCGGAGCGGCGAACCGCTCCGGACCGGATGGATTATTCGGGGAGTAGTTCGTGCACGCCGGACTTGCCGTCGGCGTTGATCTTGATCTGGGACACGTAAAACGTTTTTTGCGAGACCTCGCCCTCGGCATTCAGGCTGATCTCGCCCAAGGGCGTGTCGTACGTGGTGGCAACGATGGCCTTGTTCAGTTCGAGGCGCAGATCGGCCAGGTCCATTTCAGTCACTTTTTTGCCCGTGGCTTTTTCGACCCTGGTCAGGGCGTCGACGATAACCTTCACGCCGGTATAGGATTGGGCCGAGAATTGGGCCGGGTCCTTCTTGAACATATCCTTGAACATGGCGGAAAAAGCCTGATTTTCGGCGTTGTCGGCCTTGGGGCTATACGCCTGGGCAACGATGACGCCGGAGCATTCCTTGCCGCAGACAGGGTACATGTTCGGGGAGTTGAAGCCGTTGCCGCCGACGATGAGGCCTTCGTAGCCGAGCTGACGGAGCTGTTTGACCATGTTGCCGCCGTCGGCGGCCAGGCAGCTCATGACCACCAAGTCGACGCCAGCGCCCAAAATGGCCGTGACCTGGGTGGTGAAGTCCGTGTCCTTGACGCTGGTTTTCTGGACCAGGGCGATGTTCAGGCCCAGTTCCTTGATGGCTTCCTGGAAGATGCCGGTTTCGGAAACATTGAAGGCGTCATCCTGGGCATAGACCACGGCCACGTTTTTGATGTTCGGATTGGTCTTCAGGGCGCGTTTCAGGGAATTGGGCGCGACCACGGTCATGGGCGCGGAGATGCGGGAAATGTATTCCCCTATCTGCGGAATGCCCTTGGCCGTGTTGGACGGGCCGACCACCGGGGTCTTGGCCTGATTGGCGATGGGGCCGGCGGCGAAAAACTGTTGAGACAGGGTCGGGCCGATAATGGCCACGACTTGGTCGCGGGAGATGAGGTTCTGGAACGCGTTAATGGCGCCGGCCTCGTCCCCGCCAGTATCCTGGAAGGCGAGCTTGATGGGCGTGCCGTTCACACCGCCTTTTTCGTTGAGCATTTTTTCGGCCACCTTGGCGCCGTTGACCTGCTCCTCGCCGAACAGGGCGACATTGGTGGTCTGGGCCACGGCAATGCCAATGGGGATGGGAGACCCGACATTGCCGGCCAGGGCCGGGTGGGACATGCCAAGCAGGGCTATCAAAAACAGAATGCGACGCATGGAAACCTCCGTGAAAATGAAACGCTTCGATCAAGAATAGGCGTTTATCTATAAAAGATTGGCCCACCTATCAAGGAAGCACGCGGGTGGCAACAGCGCTTGGCAGGGGGATTTGA
>RZYB01000291.1 GCA_009930495.1 Deltaproteobacteria bacterium | reverse complement strand
CTGCTGGAGCGCCGGACCCAGGCCGCAGGCACCCTGTCCGGCGGAGAGCAGCAGATGCTCGCCATTGCCCGCGCCCTCATGGCCCGGCCCCGTCTGCTGTTGCTGGACGAGCCGGGCATGGGGCTGGCCCCGCTGGTGGTCAGGGATATCTTCCGGCATATTGTCGAACTGCGCGACCGCCTCGGCCTGACCGTGCTTTTGGTGGAACAGAACGCGCGCGGCGCGCTCAAGGTCGCCGATCGCGGCTATGTGCTGGAAAACGGGCGGATCATCCTGCAGGGCACGTCGGCCGAATTGTTGGCCAACCGCGACGTGCAGCGGGCCTATCTGGGACGCGAACTGGACGAGTAGGGGGGAATATGTACTGGCAGAGCGAATACGAATGCATGGAGCGCGGCGAACTGGAGCTGTTGCAGCTGGAACGGTTGCAGGCGACCCTGAACCGGGTGGCCCGCAACGTGCCCTTGTACCGCAAGCGTTTCGCCGACTTGGGTCTTGATCCCTACGACGTGCAATCGCTCGACGATGTGCGGCGCCTGCCGTTCACGACCAAGGCCGATCTGCGTGAGCACTACCCCTACGGTCTGTTCGCCGTGCCTCTGCGCGATGTCGTGCGCATGCAGGCGTCCACCGGCACCACGGGCAAGCCGACCGTGGTCGGTTACACCAGCGGCGACCTGCGGCGCTGGTCCGAGCTGGCGGCCCGGACGCTCATGGCCGGTGGCGTGACCAAGGACGACGCGGTCCAGATCGCCTACAACTATGGCCTCTTCACCGGCGCGTTCGGCATCCAGTCCGGGGCCGAGCTGATCGGGGCCTCGGTCATTCCCAGCGCCAGCGGCGACGCCCGCCGCCAGATTTCCATCATGCAGGATTACCGGACCACGGCCCTGGTCTGCACGCCTAGCTACGCCCTGCATCTGGCCGACACCCTGGACGAGCTGGGCATCAATCGCACGGCTCTCAGCCTGCGCTTCGGCCTGTTCGGGTCCGAACCCTGGACCGAGGACACCCGGCAGGAGATCGAGAGCCGCCTGGGCATCCAGGCCACGGACAATTATGGCCTGAGCGAAATCGCCGGCGTGGCCGGAGAATGCCTGCACCGGGCCGGGTTGCACATCAATGAGGACCATTTTCTGGCCGAGATCGTCGATCCGGCCACGGGCGCGGTTTTGCCCGCCGGTCACAAGGGCGAGCTGGTCCTGACCACCCTGACCAAGGAAGCATTTCCCCTGATTCGCTTCCGCACCGGCGACCTGACCACGATCCTCGACGCGCCCTGCGCCTGCGGTCGGACCCTGCGCCGCATGACGCGCATTCCCGGCCGCAGCGACGACATGCTTATCATCCGGGGTATCAACGTCTTTCCGGCCCAGATCGAGGCCGTCATCGCCGGCACCGGCTTGGCCGAACCGCGCTACCGCATCGAGCTGGACCGCGTCGGGCACATGGACCGGGCGACGATCATGCTCGAGGCCCCGGAATCCTTCTGCACGGATTCCATCAAGGAGTCCCAGCGCATTTTGGAAAATGTCCGCATCCGCCTATACACCGAACTGGGGGTGGCTTTCGAGGTCCGCCTGGTGGAACCCAAGACCATCGAACGCAGTGCCAAGGGAAACGGATTGGTGGTTGATCGCCGGAAAATGTGAGCCTTGGTTACATTTGAGGCTTGACTTCACCGGTCAGGACACATAAGCGCTCTTTCACGCAAGCGCCCGTAGCTCAGTTGGATAGAGTGCCTGACTACGAATCAGTAGGTCGCAAGTTCGAATCTTGCCGGGCGCACCATGAGGACCCAAGGAGTAAACAGTGTTTACTCCTTTTTTCTTCGCTCTTGTCATTGGCGGAATGGAGCTTATATGTCTCTTCCGCAATGTTCTTTGAAAGGGGCCGCCCTGGTTTCGACGGGGATGATGAGGCCAAAGTCGCAGGTCGAGGCGCTGGGAGGTCCTCGTTAAAACCCAGCATACGCATAATTGCCAACGACAATTATGAATACGCAATGGCTGCCTAGTTTTTAGGTAACCGTTGCATGACGACTCAGATCGTCACATCCGTGCGGTGGATGTCTGATAAGCCGTATCCGGGTGTCAAACCCCATCAGGCTGGCGAAAGGCCGCTGTCTGGACAGCCAATCGCGAGACATCATCCAGGCTGGCGTCACGGAAGCCCGTTCAGGGGCTACCCGTGGAGCGAGAATCAGAACCTGAACTAAACCTGTAGAAGCTTTGCGCGGAGCGTTCTCGGACGCGGGTTCGATTCCCGCCGGCTCCACCA
>RZYB01000290.1 GCA_009930495.1 Deltaproteobacteria bacterium | reverse complement strand
CTTGCCGCCTGCGCCGGGCGCGGGGATCGGCTCGGGGCGGATGTGGCGCGCGAGGACGTGCTGTATTTCGGCACGGCCAGACCGCATGGAGTGATCGGTGTCGCGGAGTGGGAGACATTCGCGCGGGAGGTGATCACGCCGCGTTTTCCCCAGGGATTGACGGTCTGGAAGGCCCAGGGACAATGGCGGGGCGAGACCGGAGCCATCGTGCGCGAGGACAGCTATGTGCTGACCCTGATCCATCCGGGTACGCCCGAGACCGAGCGGGCCATCAAGGAGATTATTGAACTGTACAAGAGCCGGTTCGAGCAGGAATCCGTGATGCGGGTGGAATCGGCGGTGCGGGTGTCCTTCTAGGGCGCGGGAAACGGAGCTGCCGCCACGTCCATGACGCGGCGGCGGTCGCGTTCAGGCTATTCCACGTCCCATTGCGGGCCTTGGGCCGTGTCCTGGATGGTCACGCCCAGGGCCAGAAGCTCGTCGCGGATGGCGTCGGAGCGCGCGAAATCCTTGGTGGCGCGGGCTTCCTGGCGTTCGGCCAGTTTGGCCTCGATCACGGCCGTGTCGATCTTGCGGCGTTTGACACGGCTGTCCTTGAGCTGGGCCAGGAAGTCGGCGCTGGCCATCTGAAAAAGGCCCAGCACCTCGCCCCAGCGTTCGAAGAGCTTGAGGGCGTGGCGGACCAGATCGCGGCCGGCTTCGGATTTTTTGAGCGCCTTGTCTTCCAGGATGCGATTGACGATTTTCATGAGCACGAAGACATGGCCCAGGGCCGCGGCCGTGTTCATGTCGTCGGCCATGGCTTCGTCCCATTTGGCCTCAAGGGCCGTGGACTCGACCACGATTTCGGCCGGCAGGGGCGTGGCGCTCCATTTTTCTCCGGCCACGTGGGCCTCGGCCGCGGCCTTGGTCAGGTAGATGCGCTTCAGGGCGCGCTCGGTTTCTTCCAGGGCGTCTGTCGTATAGTCCAGGGGACTTCTGTAGTGCTTGGTGATCAGGAAGAAGCGCAACACCTCTGGGAGATAATTGTCCAGAATGTCGCGGATGGTCACGAAATTGTTCAAGGACTTGGACATTTTTTCCGAATTGATCTGCACGAAGCCGTTGTGCACCCAGTAGCGCACGAATTGTTTGTCCGTGGCCGCCTCGGTCTGGGCGCGTTCGTTTTCGTGATGCGGGAAGGCCAGATCCTGGCCGCCGCCGTGGATGTCAAACGGCAGGGGCAGATAGCGTTCGCTCATGGCCGAGCATTCGATGTGCCAGCCCGGACGGCCCGGTCCCCAGGGGCTCGGCCAGGACGGTTCGCCCGGCTTGGCGCCCTTCCAGAGGGCGAAGTCCAGCGGGTCTTCCTTTTCCTCGCCCGGTTCGATGCGCGCTCCGGACATGAGGTCCTCGATGTTGCGACCCGAGAGTTGGCCGTATTTGTCGTAGGAGCGCACCCGGAAATAGACGTCGCCGCTCGGGGTCGCGTAGGCGTGGCCCTTGGCGATGAGGTTTTCGCAGAGCTGGATCATTTCCGCGATGTGTTCCGTGGCCTTGGGTTCGATATCGGCCCGCAGGATGCCGAGGCGGTCCATGTCTTCGTAGAAGGCGTCGATGTAGGTCTGGGCGATGGCCTCGGAGGTGGTCCCCTCGCGATTGGCGCGGTTGATGATCTTGTCGTCCACGTCGGTGAAGTTGCGGACAAAGGTCACATCAAGGCCGATGTAGCGCAGATAGCGCACCAAGACGTCGAAAACCACGGCCGAACGGGCGTGACCGATGTGGCAGTAGTCGTAGGCGGTGATGCCGCAGACATACATGGACACCTTTCCCGGAGTCAGGGGAACGAATTCTTCTTTTTTCCTGGTGAAGCTGTTGAAAATTTGCATGCTTAGTCCTTGTGGTTGCATTGGGGAAATATGCCCGCCGCCGTTTGGAGGCGATGCCTGATCCGGCCGGCCGGAAGCAGGGTCAGCAGGGCGGCCAGCTCCGGGCCGGAATCGGTTCCGGTCAGGGCCAGGCGGATGGGATGGTAGAGTTCTTTGCCCTTGACCCGGGCGGCCTCGCCAGTGTGTCGAAGCGCGGCGTTGACGGCTGTTTTGTCCAGACGGGTCGCGGGGTCGTGCTCGGCCAGGGCCTGGTCCAGGGCCGCGAGCACCGGCAGGCTGGAGGCCAGTTCGCGCAGGGCCTCGGGGGAAAAACGCACCGCGTCCGAGGTGAAGTGCGGCAGCAGGTCGCGCAGTTCTCCCAGGCTGGCCGCGTTTTCGCGGAGGCTGGCCGCGAGGTCGCCCTTGGTCGT